>DNZD01000057.1 GCA_003504855.1 Cytophagales bacterium | reverse complement strand
GAAGGTATGCAGTTCGATCGTGGTTACCTCTCCCCTTACTTCGTGACCAACACGGAGAAAATGGAAGCCGACCTCGACTCTCCCTATATCCTCATCTATGACAAGAAAATATCTTCGATGAAGGAACTGCTTCCTGTACTGGAAGCCACTGCCCAGACTGGCAAGCCTCTGTTGATCATTGCAGAAGAAGTTGAAGGCGAAGCCCTGGCTACCCTCGTGGTCAATAAGATCCGTGGTGCCCTTCGTGTAGCCGCTGTGAAAGCTCCTGGCTTTGGTGATCGTCGTAAGGCGATGCTCGAAGACATTGCAATCCTGACTGGTGGACGCGTGATCTCTGAAGAGACAGGCATGAAACTGGAGGATGCCAAATTGGATTCCCTCGGCCGAGCAGAAAAAGTTAACATTGACAAAGACAACACGACCATCGTGAATGGCGCTGGTAAGAAGAGTGAGATCACTGGACGCATTGCCCAGATCAAAGCTCAGATCGATGCCACCACCTCCGACTATGACCGTGAGAAACTGCAGGAACGCCTTGCTAAACTCTCTGGCGGTGTTGCTATCCTCTACATCGGTGCAGCCACCGAAGTAGAAATGAAAGAGAAGAAAGACCGTGTAGACGACGCATTGCACGCTACCCGTGCGGCTGTTCAGGAAGGTATCATCCCTGGCGGTGGTGTAGCTTACATCCGCGCTATCGAAGCCCTGAAGAATGTCGTAACAGACAACGACGACCAGGCCACCGGTGTGAATATCATCCGTCTGGCACTGGAAGCTCCCCTCCGCACCATCGCTGAAAACGCTGGTCAGGAAGGATCGGTTGTGGTGAACCGTGTGAAAGAAGGCAAGAAAGACTTTGGTTACAATGCCGGTGAGAACAAGTACGAAGATTTCTTCGCTGCTGGTATCATCGACCCGACTAAGGTATCCCGTCTCGCCCTTGAGAACGCTGCTTCTATCGCCGGACTGCTGCTCACTACCGAAGCTGTTGTGTCAGAAATCCAGGAAGAGAAAGAAGCGCCTGCTATGCCTCCCGGAGGCGGCATGGGCGGAATGATGTAATGATCTTCCTGAGTAATAAAAAAAGAAAGGCCTCGCAAAAGCGGGGCCTTTTCTATTAAAACTAAATGCTGGTTATGCCTTGGTTGCCGATCGATAAAGCCAGGTCATCATGCCGGCAAAGATGAGTGTACCCATCAGGTAATATCCGCCCTCAGAAAGACTGTTCACCAGACCATGTTCAGCATTGAATTGTTGCAACTCTTCGGAGTAAAAAACATTCAGCACGGCTACCAGGACGCCGGTGATGGCACCACCTGCAACTAAACCTGTTGCAAACAGATTGCCACGGCTCAGGTCACCATCTTCTACAACTTCATTCCGTCGCGCCTTCCGCCAGTCGACAAACCCCTTAAGTGCTCCGCCTACGAAAATCGGCAATGTCGTAGACAAAGGAAGATACAATCCGATGGCAAATGCCAGGGCCTTGATGTTGCACAGTTCCAATGTAATCGCAATGAATATTCCTACCATGATGAACTGCCAGTCCAGATTAAACGACAGGATACCTTTGGTGAGGGTGGCCATCAGGGTAGCCTGTGGAGCCGGGAACCGGTCTGAGCCAATGGCATGCACCATGGTTGGATCCTGTGCGAGCATCGCTGATGTTGGTGTATCCAGTACTTGCACAATCAATCCAATGGCAATAGATGAAACTATGGCGCCAATGAACAAGGCAATCTGTTGATAGCGCGGGGTAGCACCGATCAGGAAACCGGTCTTCAGGTCCTGCGAAGTGCCCCCAGCATTGGCAGCTGCAATACAAATCATGCTTCCTACCACCAGGGCGAGCGGTTCGTACAATTTGCCAGACCAACCAATTGAAGTGAAAATCAAGCATGTACCCATCAGGGTAGCGATGGTCATTCCGGAAATGGGACTGTTACTGGTCCCAACCAATCCAACAATGCGGCTTGCAACCGTGACAAAAAAGAATCCGAACACGATCATCAGAATTCCTATGAACAATTTTTGCAAGACACTGTCACCCGGGATATAATCCAGTACCACAACAGTGACAATCAGCAGCATACTGCCGATCAACACAACTTTCAAAGACAAATCGTTCTCTGTGCGCAACACCCCTTTAGCACCCTTTTCCTTGAGGGAAGAAATGCTATCCCGGAAAGAACCAATAATCGTTGGCAGGGTCTTTAACAAGGTGATGAATCCTCCGGCAGCCACTGCACCGGCACCGATCTGGCGGATATAGGCAAAATAGATGGCCGTTGCCGGGTTGGCAAATGTTTTGGTAACGGGGTCCCAGCCTCCGCGGCCACCGGCTTGTGCTAAATCATGGATGTAACCCAGTTTATGAAGCTGACCTGCAATCAATTCAGGGTTCACCAATGTTGCCAGCAAGGGTATCATGGCCCACCACACGAGGACAGAACCTGCCACCAATACTCCAGAAATCGTTGGGCCAATGATATAGCCTATGCCCAGGTACTCCGGCGTTATTTCTCCATTGATGGTTGCCGATGGCCAGAACTTATTGGTCTGTCTCGTAACAAACGCAGGGATTTCAGCAATGACATGAAATACTTTTTGAAGCATGGCGTATCCAATGGCCACTCCCATGCCTATAAATGCCGTCTGGGCCACAACGCCTCCCTTTTCTCCGGCCTGCAATACTGTGGCGCAGGCGGTGCCTTCTGGGTAAGGAAGGTTCTCATGCTCCTTTACGATCAGGGATCGCCGCAGGGGAATCATCATCATCGTGCCCAGCATACCGCCGAATGCCGCGAGAATCAGGATCGTGATGTAATTGAAATAGTCGGCACCAACACTCACCCCATTCTCATCGGAAGATAAAAACAGAAAGCCAGGCACGGTAAACGCAACGCCGGCTGCAATTGACTCGCCGGCTGAGCCCGTGGTTTGGATAATGTTGTTTTCGAGGATGGTGGTCTTGAACAGTTTCCGCCCCAGTGTAATCGCAATGACTGCAATGGGTATGGAAGCTGTTACCGTGAGACCTGCGCGAAGGGCCAGGTATACGGTCGATGCGCCAAAGACGACACCAAAGAAAGCTCCGAGCAGAACTGACTTAATTGTGAACTCCGCGATGTTTAATTCCGGAGCGATGTAGGGTTTATACTTTTCCATAGGAGTTATAGGATATCGGCCATCCATTTGCGGATGGGCTTGCTAATTACAAGTACAACCAAACCGGCCACGCCCATCACCTTCACCACTACCCAGAACAGGTCAACGAGCAACTGGGGATTGGCGGCAACCGCATTGGCATCGAACTCACCGGCAAAGAGACCGGCCACCAGGTTGCCCAAGGCGAGGGACATAAACCAAATACCCATCATTTGACCGACCAAACGCTTGGGTGATAACTTAGTGACCGCGCTCAGACCTACCGGATAGAGACAAATCTCACCAAACGTATGGAGTACATAGGTGGCTACCAACCAGGTGGGCAATGCCTTGGAACCTCCAATTACAATCGTTGATGCCCACATCATTACGAGGTACCCTGCACCCATGAACAGCAGGCCAGCTGCCAGTTTCACGGGTGTGGAAGGATTAAGATTTCTTTTGGCGAGCCATACCCAACCGTAAGCGAAAATGGGTGCAAAGATGAACACGGCAAATGGAGGGACTGATTGAAGCCAGCTTGCTGGCATTTTGAAGGTGCCGATAAACATGTCTGTGTACCGGTCGGCAAAGAGGTTCAGCGTTGATCCTTGTTGTTCGTACCCGCCATAGAACATCGATGAGGCCACGAAAAAGACTCCAATTACTCCGATCTTCCTTTTTTCTGTCGGATCTAATTTTTCAAATAACAAAATATATAGAAAATAAGCCGCTGCGCTTGCTGCAATCAAATAGGTAGAGGCCTGAGCGAAGGTGATCGGGTTGATTGAAACTGTGCGGGTGAGCAGCAAGGCCATGAATACAATAAGGCCACCCACAAATACCATCAGTCCGGTACGAATGGATTGCTCCCGTTTGCCCTGTGCCGTGGCATCTTCGAGTCGGTTGGGACCCTCACCCGCCGAACCGAGGTACTTCTCCGTTGCTTTGTACTGAACCAATCCCAGTACCATGCCGATGCCGGCTACAGCAAAACCATAG
Organism: Cytophagales bacterium; assembly: GCA_003504855.1. Classification (GTDB taxonomy): domain Bacteria; phylum Bacteroidota; class Bacteroidia; order Cytophagales; family Cyclobacteriaceae; genus ELB16-189. Next base: position 8,174 of record DNZD01000057.1, on the reverse strand, counting down.
TGCCAGTTAATATTTTCACCCAGGTATCCTGTAATGAAAGGCGAAATGAACGCACCGAGGTTAATACCCATATAGAAAATCGAAAAACCCGCATCGCGTTTTGCCTGCTGATCTGCGGGATATAGTTCACCCACGAGACTGCTCACGTTGGGCTTCAGCAAACCTGTGCCCATCACGATGAGCAGTAATCCGATAAAGAACGTTTGGGTATAGGGCAGCACCAACATCAGGTTACCGGCTGCAATCATACACCCGCCATAGAATACCGCCTTACGAAGTCCGAAAAACCGATCGGCTAACCATCCGCCTGGAAGAGCGAGGAGATATACGAACATGGTATAAAGCCCATAGACTGCACCCGCAGTTTTGTCGTCGAGGCCCAGGCCACCATGCTCCACGGTAGCCACCATGAAAAGCAGTAACAATGCGCGCATGCCATAGTAACTAAATCGTTCCCACATCTCAGTGAAGAACAAGGTGGCCAGCCCCCGGGGGTGACCAAAGAAAGAACTGTCAGTTGGTTGATTCATGTTCAGGTTAGGTACTTCAAAGTAGGCTTATTAATGCGAACCGGCAAGATGGGGCACGTGTAAAAAAAGCCCTGGAAAAACCAGGGCTTCATCATACTTTTCTTATTCTGTTTCCGGCTCCAGTCTCCACTTCTCCGGTGAACGCCAAAGGCTGGAAAGCAGCAATTCACGCATAAAAATGAATTCCTTTGGCAACTTATCATACATGCGCTCAAAGAGTTCAGCATGACCCAGTAACTCGGCCTTCCAGGCCTCCCGGTCAATGTTCATGATGGCATCAAACTCTTGCTTGGTGAACGTCGATCCGGTCCAGTCGATATCATCATAATGCGGCATCCAACCGATGGGGCTCTCCACGGCATTGGACTTGCCGTGAATTTTTTCTACCACCCACTTCAGGATACGCATATTCTCACTAAAGCCAGGCCAGAGGAAATTCCCTTTTTCATCCTTGCGGAACCAGTTAACACCAAAGATCCGTGGCGGGTTGGGAATATTTCTCCCGAACTGGAGCCAATGATTAAAGTATTCGCCCATGTGATATCCGCAAAAGGGTAACATGGCGAACGGGTCGCGCCGCACTTTACCTACTTCACCAAAAGCAGCTGCCGTTGTCTCAGAACCCATGGTCGCTGCCAGATATACTCCTGAATTCCAGTTGTGTGCCTGATAGATCAGCGGGATAGTGGTACTACGACGTCCACCGAAAATGAATGCACCTACTGGTACCCCGTTGGGATCTTCCCAGGCTTCATCCAGCACAGGATTCTGTGAGGCGGGTGCTGTAAACCGTGCATTGGGGTGGGCACAAGGTTTGCCACTGGCTGGATCCCACTTTTGTCCGCGCCAGTCGATAAGGTCTTTGGGGGGTTCCTTGGTCATTCCTTCCCACCAAACATCGCCATCGGGCGTCACGCCCACATTGGTGAAGATGGTGTCCCTGGCAATGGTAGCCATGGCGTTGGGGTTTGACTTGGTGTTAGTACCCGGAGCTACACCAAAGTACCCGGCCTCCGGGTTGATGGCATAGAGTTTCCCGTCCTTGCCTGGCTTGATCCATGCGATATCATCTCCGACTGTCGTGATCTTCCATCCGGAGAATTCCTTCGGTGGAATGAGCATCGCAAAATTTGTTTTACCACAAGCACTTGGGAAGGCCGCTGTAACATAGGTCTTCTGTCCCTGGGGATCCTGAACGCCCAGGATCAGCATATGTTCTGCCAGCCATCCTTCTTCCCTTGCCATGGAGGAAGCAATGCGGAGAGCAAAGCACTTTTTGCCCAACAAGGCATTTCCGCCATACCCGGAGCCGTAGGATACAATGGCGCGGTCCTCCGGATAATGCACAATATATTTAACTGTCGGGTTGGTGGGCCATTTGGAATCTTCCTCGCCAGGTTTGAGGGGTGCTCCCACCGAGTGCAGGCATTTCACATATTCACCGTCATTGCCAAGGGTATCCATCACCCGCTTTCCTACCCGGGTCATGATGTGCATGTTTACTACCACATACTCAGAGTCAGTAATTTGCACGCCAATGTGGGACAGTGCAGAGCCTACAGGTCCCATGCTAAAAGGGATGACATACATGGTTCTGCCCTGCATGCATCCATCAAAGAGCTTTTTGAGTTTGGGTTTCATCTCCCGGGGATCTTCCCAGTTGTTGGTAGGTCCTGCATCTTCTTTCCACCGGCTGCAGATGAATGTTCGGTCTTCTACGCGGGCCACATCACTGGGGTCGGAGAAGCAGGCATAGCTGTTAGGGCGTTTAGCAGGGTTTAACCGGATAAATGTGCCTTTCTGCACCAGCAGTTCGCAGAGTTCATCATACTCCTTACGGGAACCGTCGCACCAGCGCACGGCATCCGGCTTGCAGAGCTCAGCCATCTCAGTAATCCAGGCCGATAATTCTGAATGGTTAATCGTAAAAGTACTTTGCTGGGTGTGTCCTTCTTTTTTCATAATAGGTGTTCTGGAAACCGGTGCAAAATAGGGATCAGCAAACTGAAAATGAAATATTTCAATCGATTGCGAAAGGCATTTTATATGATTTTCGTTACGGTAGCCGGAACGTAAATCCTCAGGAAGCCTTTATATTTGCTGAAATTTTTTCAAGCATGAGCGGTCGCAAAGTCAATGTTGGTATTATTCAAATGTCGTGCAGCGCAGTGCCGCAGGAAAACCTCGATAAGGTCAAGCCCAAAATCATTGCGTTGGCCAAACAAGGCGCCCAGGTAATTTGCCTGCAGGAGCTTTTTACTTCACTCTACTTCTGCGATGAAGAGCGCTACGAAAATTTCAAGCTCGCTGAATCCATTCCCGGTCCCTCTACTGACTTTCTCGCTGCGGTGGCGAAGGAATACAAGGTGGTAATCGTGGCTTCCCTATTTGAGAAACGTGCTGAAGGTCTTTACCACAACACCACCGCTGTACTGGATGCTGATGGTACTTATCTCGGCAAGTACCGTAAGATGCACATCCCGGATGATCCCGGTTATTATGAGAAATTCTACTTTACCCCTGGCGACCTGGGCTATAAGATCTTTAAGACCAAATACTGTACACTGGGTGTACTCATCTGCTGGGACCAATGGTATCCCGAAGCAGCCCGCATCACTGCCCTGATGGGCGCCGAAGTCCTCTTCTACCCGACTGCTATTGGTTGGGCAACCAGTCAGGACAAAGACACCAATGAAGAGCAGTACAATGCCTGGCAGACTATTCAACGTGCCCACGCAGTCGCCAATGGCGTTTATGTGGTGTCGGTTAACCGTACCGGCGTTGAGGGAAACATGAAGTTCTGGGGTGGATCATTTATCTCCAGTCCTTTTGGCAAACTGATGTACAAGGCTCCACATGATGAGGAGGTCGAACATGTAGAAGAATTGGATCTCGAGAAGAGTGATCGCTACCGTACCCACTGGCCGTTCCTCAGGGACCGCCGCATCGATTCCTATCAGCCTATCCTCAACCGGTACATTGACGCTAACTAAGCCCTGAGATTGTATTCATGACTGCCACACCCAAATCACTTGGTTATCATTTCCCTGCCGAATTCGAAAAGCATGACGCAACCTGGCTGAGTTGGCCACACAAGGAAGCCTCCTGGCCAGGCAAGATTGAATCCATATTCCCGGCTTATTCTCATTTCGTCAAGTGCGTCGCTGCAGTGGAAAAAGTACGAATCAATGTCGGTGATGCCTCACTCCAGGCCAAAGCCACGCAACACCTGGAAAAGGCAGGTGTGCCGATGAATCAAATTGAGTTCTACCCCAACCCTACCAATGATGCCTGGTGCCGGGACCATGGACCCGCATTTTTGGTAAACCGAAAAGAAAAGAAGAAAGCCATCGTTGACTGGGGATATAACGCGTGGGGCGGAAAGTATCCACCATTCGACCTGGATGATGTGGTGCCTACCCGCATTGCAGGACAATTGGGACTACAGGTCTTTGCTCCCGGACCTATCATGGAAGGCGGTTCAGTCGATTTCAATGGCGCTGGCACACTCCTCACCACCACATCTTGTTTGGGGAATGTCAATCGAAACCCATACCTGTCCATAACAGAAATTGAAGAGTTCCTTTCGTCCTATTATGGCGTAGATCAGGTATTGTGGTTGGGAGATGGCATCGTTGGTGATGATACCGATGGCCACATCGATGACATCACACGGTTTGTAAATAAGAATACGGTCATCACCGTGGTAGAGGAAAACAAGCAGGATGAAAACTATGAGCCGTTGCAGCAAAATCTCAAGACCCTCAAAGGCATGCGACTGCTAGATGGTCAACAGATAAATATCATCGAAATTCCCATGCCCGCACCGGTGGTATATGAAGACCAGCGTCTCCCGGCGTCATATGCCAACTTCTACATTGCCAATAACCGGGTAATCGTACCCACGTTCCGGGATAAGAATGATCATCGGGCATTGATGCTAATTCAACAAGCCTTCCCTGGCTATGAGATCATTGGCATCGATTCGCTCGACATTATTTGGGGCCTGGGCAGCTTTCATTGCCTCAGCCAACAGGAACCTTCCGTGTAAATTACCAGGCTTTAACGTTGGCGATATCGACTGTTACAGTCTCTACGGAAGATGCCGGGAAAGTGTCGTGCTCCACATAGGCGTGTTTCATACCTGAACGCTTAGCGGAGGCATATATTTTCGGGAAATCAATGGAGCCGGTTCCCAGGTATGGATTCTTCTTCTTGTCTGCTTTGTCCATATCCTTCAGGTGCCATTGCTCAAATCGTCCGGGGTATTTTTCAAAGAGGTCAAGGGGGTTGTTACCGGAGAAAGTAGCCCAATACAAGTCGAGCTCCATACTAACCAGTTTTGGATCGAGCTCCTTCATCATCAGGTGAAAGGGAATTTGTCCTTCGAGTTCAACAAATTCAAAGTCATGGTTGTGGTATCCGATTTTAAGGCCGTACTGTTTACACACTTCACCGCCCTTATTGATCATCTCGCACACTTTCTTATAATTATCGATGGAAGCGCGCTCATCTTGCGTGAGGAATGCAATAATCATGTACTCCTGGCCCATCTCCTTAGCATCAGCGGCTGCCCGTTCCCAATCATTGGACAGGGTGCCCTTCATGGTTCTGGCCCTTTCACTCAGGCCCATGCCATAGTGCCCACTGGTGATTTTCATGCCAAGGCTTGATACATAAGCCCCGAAATCTTTGGCAGTCATGCCAAAAAGCATTCCTTCCCGGTAACCAAATGTCTCCAGTTCCTGATAACCCAGGTCTGCCACCTGTTTTAATACTCCCTTTGGATCCTTTCCGATGATATCCCGCAGGGTATAGAGTTGCAATCCGATTTTACCGGGCACAGCATTCGCCCATGAAGGAATTGAGGCCGCTGCACCCAATGCTATTCCCAACTGAATGAACTCCCTGCGTTTCATAAGATGATGGATTTTATGACTGAACTACAATTGACGTACTTTAATGTTCCGGTACCACACCTGGTTACCATGGTCTTGCAGGGAGATGCGTCCTTTGCGGGACTTGCCAAAGGCAGGCTCGTTCTTAAACTTGCTTCCTGCAATCAATGCTTCCCACTCAGGCGTAAACATCTGGGTGTCCACCTGCTTTATGTCATTCAGGTAGAGTTCTAGGTGTCCTTTGTTGGATACTATGCGCGCGGTATTCCATTCACCGGCAGGCTTCACAGACTCGGTGGTACTTACAATCAGGTCATACAGGTTTCCGGCGCGATGCTTAGTGATTTTGGCATCCGGATGACAGGCGTTATCCAGTACTTGCATCTCGGGACCGGTTTTCCACACGTAGTCATATTTAGGATCTTCTACGACATTGAAGATAATGCCACTGTTACCGCAGGCTTCGATTTTCCAGTCAATCACTAATTCAAAATTCTCGAATTCATCGGCCGTAACAATATCACCGCCACCATTCACCTGCCAATCCTTCTTGTTGCGTGCATCCAGGTAGATAGCATCTTCACTGATTTTCCAGGCAGGACCTATGTTATCTTTCTTAAAGTTATGCCAACCTTTTAAAGAGCTTCCATCAAAGAGTAATTTCCATCCCTCCTTTTTTTCTTTGTCGGTAAGGGTGTTGGGCTGGGCCAAGCCAGCACCGGCTGTGAAGAGAATCAATATCAGGGTTATGAATTTCATGTTGTTCATTGCTTTATTTTAATGTTCCTTTTCACCATCCAAAGAGAGCACATATCGGGCCATTTTTTCTGCCTGATCTTCGGTGAGGTCAGGGTGAGGGGTCATTGGAACTTGTCCCCAAACGCCGGTGCCACCTTTGATGATCTTCCCTGCGAGCATCTTGACGTTAGCAGCATTGAATTCATACTTCTTAGCAACGTCGGTGTGGGACGGGCCGATTATCTTGTTAACCGAGTGATGGCAGGTTTTACAGTCACTGCCTTTTACGAGGGCTTCTCCCTGTGCGATGATATCTGCACCGGCTTGCTTTTCTACAGGTGCGTCATTGGCCACGATCTGTTCGCTGTTTTCCTGCTTTTTCTCACCCCCACAAGCCAACATCACGCCTAAGCTGATGGTCGCAAATAGTCGTATGGTCATTTTTATCATAATTGTATCTGGTTTTAGAGTCCGAGTATTTTCTTGTTCAAATTGGCATTCTTTCCAGTGGCAGCAAAATCATCAAATGCCTTTTCCGTTACACGTATCAAATGGTTCTTAATGAAGGGTGCTCCTTCTGCTGCCCCTTGTTCGGGGTGCTTGATGCAACACTCCCATTCAAGTACGGCCCAGCCGGCATAATCATATTGGGACAACCTGGAAAAGATCGATTTAAAATCAACCTGCCCATCACCTAGTGAACGGAACCTTCCAGGCCGGTCAACCCATCCCTGAAATCCGCCGTAAACACCGCTCTTTCCGGTCGGGTTAAATTCAGCATCCTTCACATGAAACATCTTGATGAAAGTATGATAGAAATCAATGTACTGGAGATAATCGAGTTGCTGTAACACAAAATGACTGGGATCATACAGTATGCGACAACGTTCATGTTTACCGGTGGCTTCCCAAAACCGTTCAAATGTCACGCCGTCGTGAAGGTCTTCTCCCGGATGTATCTCATAGCAGAGGTCCACCCCATTTTTGTCAAAGGTATTCAGGATCGGCAACCATCTTTTGGCCAATTCCCGGAATCCATCTTCTACAAGCCCGGCCGGGCGCTGTGGCCAAGGATATACGGTATGCCACAACAACGCACCAGAGAAAGTGGCATGGGCATTCAGCCCCAGGTTCTTGCTGGCTTTTGCTGCATATTTAAGTTGATCGATTGCCCAGGCCGTACGCTCTTTTGGCTTGCCCTGCACTGATTTTGGTGCAAATCCATCAAACATTTCATTGTAGGCTGGATGAACGGCAACCAATTGTCCCTGAAGGTGTGTGGAAAGTTCAGTGATCTTCAGTCCGGCTGATTCCACGATACCGCGGATTTCATCGCAATAGGTTTTGCTCTCAGAGGCCTTCTTAAGATCAATACACCGGCTATCCCACGATGGGATCTGCACGCCCACATATCCCAACGAGGCTGCCCACTTACAAATCGAATCCAGGCGATTGAACGGCGCTGTATCCCCCATGAATTGGGCCAGAAATATGCCAGGTCCTTTAATATTCTTCATAGGCCTATTTCAACGTGATCCATTTTTTTGCTGACCCTGAAGACTTCACCACAGTTTCTACGAAGGCCATGCCATGCACGCCATCGTTGACATCGGGAAAATCATACTTAGCAGGAACGATCTTCTTTCCCTGCTGGTGGTCGCGCACGGCCCTGGTAAAGGCTCGGTAGATGTTGGCAAATGCCTCCAGGTATCCTTCCGGGTGCCCTGAAGGTGTGCGGATAAATCCCTTGGCATCATCAGAAAGGTAGCTCCAGCCCGCACGGATAATTTCCCTTGGTCGATCAAGCCATTTGGCAATGATGGTATTGGGTTCTTCCTGCCTCCACTCAATACCACCCTTCTCTCCATATACCCGGATGTTGAGGTTGTTCTCTTCTCCCGCGGCCACCTGGGTTGCAATCAGTACACCGGAGGCTCCGTTGTCAAACCGCACCAACATAGATGTATCGTCGTCGAGTCTTCGGCCAGGTACGACCGTATTGAGCATC
>DNZD01000207.1 GCA_003504855.1 Cytophagales bacterium | reverse complement strand
GAGAAAGTACCGCGTATCAAATCCCTTTATCTTTTCAAATGGAATAGCCCGAATAAACATGGAACTGCCATTGACAAGATCAACGGCAGTTGGTTGTTGAAATCGAATATGACGTGAGGGGAAAGCTTGAGGTTGGAATAGACGGAGGGTTCCTGAACCCAGCAATTTCAATGCGATGCTCGGGAAATAGCGGAAGTTGTATTCATAGGTACCATCCGCAATAAACATTTCTCCTGAAGCGTTGGCGGCCTCCGGATGACTAACCATGAAATCATATAATATGCTGATGCAGTCGTTCAGCAGGATACAATCGTTGTTCAGGAAATAGTAATAGTCTGCGTCAGCGGACTTTACCCCAATCATGTTCGCGCCTGAGAACCCAAGATTTTCCGGGTTGAAAATCACCTGGACGTTCGGGAGCCCCAACAGCTCATTCAACTTTGACTTTTCTTCGGGCCTGGAGTTGTTATCGGTAATGATTATCTGATAACGAACGCAATGGGTTTGCGCTTGTATGGATCGCACACAATCCAGGGTATATTGACTGGAGTTATAATTTACAAGAATAACAGCAACCTGATACTTTCGGGAATTCATTATCGTCAGTATCCGGCGATTGATCGCGGTGCGTTCACCTGATTGGAAAACCTTTCAATTCTCTCCTTTACCTGTGAAACCGTGATTTCATTTACGCAAGCACACTCTTTCATGCGACGACAATTGCTGCAGTTTTTGTCAATCACCATGTATTCAGCATGTCTTCCCAATGGCATCCAACGACCTGGATGAATAGGTTTCATCGGTGAGTACAATCCAATGGTATATTTTCCCAGTGCTGACGCCAGGTGAAGAACGCCGGTACTGCAAGACAACAAGCCGTCGATCTGACTGATGAATGACATGAGTTCATCCAGGCTGAGCTTCCCGGTCATGTCGGTAACATGAGGTAAGCTGAAGAGTTCGGGGTTTTCCCTGCGCATCATATCCCCTTCTTCCTGTAGGCCGGTGATATACACGTGGTAGCGATCCTGGGGCAGCGCTTTGGCAAGCTCATAGTAATTATTCAGGTGCCATTCGCGCGCACTACCTTTCGATTTGGGATGGAGGATCAGGTTGAACTTATTGGGTACGATGGTGCCATTGTGGCTTTGCAAAGGAGGTACCAAACCATAGTAATCAGCAATTTCCTTCAGATCAAAGTCCCAGTATATCTTAAAAGGTGAAAGAAGTTTAAAATTGAGTTGACTTTCATGTAACCTGGATCGAATCCTGCTGAATTCAACCAGGTAATTGCAATAAAACCAATTGAATAACCGATGCGCGGTAGCCACCCGGCGGGGAATATTTAATCGTTTGGAAAGCCTGGCCAGTTCGAGATCCGGATAAATAAACAAGATAGTATCAGCATGCAGCCCCCGGAGCAGATTCGGATCCTTCAATACTTCTTCCCGATCCAGCAGTTTGTCGACATGGATGCACTTATCAATAATTGAACTGGTGTATTTTTTTCCAATGAAGAAAATTCGGGTTTCGGGCATGGTCGCCTTGAGATAGCCCAACAACGGTAGCGTAAGAATAACATCTCCCAGATTATCCGTCCGGCTGATAACGATTCTCTTGCCAAGTGCAGCACGCTTATTGGCCTCGTATAATTTTGCGTACTTATAAAACACATGGTTCCCTTCTGCTTTCGCTACCATGAGTCCTTCATAGCCATCCAAAAAACCTCGCTTGATAACATAACTCTTGATGAAGGCAAACGTGGTATGGCCAAGAATCTTCAGGATAGAACTCTTCTTTCTGCCGACATTCTCGCTCGCGAAAATATCCGAGTAGCGTTGTACTTTCTCAAGTGTTTCACGCGAGTCTTTGTAGGCCCGATGAAGGATATCTCCCTCCAGGTGGATAACCGGGGTGCCTTTTCGCAGCACGACACGGTCGTGTGGGTTTTCACCTCCCCAAACACCGACATCGCGGTTCCATAACCGAATCTTCCGGTCGGGGTACCATGATCCATGCTTAATCCAACGGGTACCATAGCTGGACAACCGATTCATCCGGTAAGCATCGCAGGGCCAGGTCTTTTTTACTTCCTGCAAAGACTTGATCAGCTCCGGCGACAAATACTCATCGGCATCCAGGGAAAGAATGTATTGGTGTGAGGCCTTGGTGACCGCGTAATTCTTCTGGTCAATGTGATTGCGAAACGCATGTTCAAAGAACAAAACACCCTTCGCCAGACATAGTTCTTTGGTGCGGTCTTTAGAGAATGAATCGATAACGACGATTTCATCGGCCACGGACATGACAGAATCGATACAACGGGCAATGTTTTTTTCCTCGTTGTAGGTAATGATTACGACGCTGATCTTAACCATCGGACAAAAATAGAGATAAAGATTGATTTTTCGGTGATCGGCGGAAAACGCAAACGGGAGGCACCATGGACGGCGCCTCCCGAAAACACATGATAACCTCTTAACGACTCCCGATGGAGGACATGGATTTCACCAGACTAATAAACTCGGTTTGATATCCGAACTGATCCGTTCCTCGAGCTCCCTGCGCCAACATGGCAACATCATCGTAACGATAGCCCTTTACATATTCTGAACCACGCAACAGCATTCCAAACCCTGCCACTGCAGCCGACCAGCGAAAATTCGCAGAGGTCTTTGCCAAGGCCGTATGGGTGTCTACCAGCGGATGCACAATCAGTCGGCTCTTCTCTTCCTCGGGAAGCTTATACCTGAGTTTGATCGTGAGCAGTTCATCCGAAACTGCAACTTCCTTGGCTGGGCGCGTGCGCTGATATTTCAAGGGATCAATGCTATCTACTGATTCATCACTATCGGCAGGGATTATCTCATATAACGCTGTAACCGAGTGACCGGAACCCAATTCACCGGCATCTTTTTTATCATTGTTGAAATCTTCGTTGCGCAAGGCACGGTTCTCATATCCTATGAGGCGATACGCCTTCACGCGAGCGGGATTAAATTCAACCTGAATCTTAACATCTTTGGCGATGGTGAACATCGTACCTCCAAATTCATTAACCAGTACTTTTTGAGCCTCCTGGAGGTTATCGATATAGGCATAGTTACCATTGCCTTTATCTGCGAGGATTTCCATTTTTGAATCCTTATAGTTGCCCATACCAAATCCCAGCACGGTTAAAAACACGCCATCCCTTCGCTTGGCCTCAATGAGTCGCTCCATACCGCCATTGCTCGATTCACCTACGTTAAAATCGCCATCGGTAGCAAGCACAACGCGATTGTTGCCGCCCTGCTTAAAATTCTCCCTGGCTATTTTATAAGCGAGCTCGATACCGGCACCACCGGCTGTTGAACCTCCGGCCTGCAGGTTATCCAAAGCCGTCAGTATCGCCTGCTTATTTGCCCCTGAAGTGGAGGGCAACACGAGTCCAGCCGCTCCGGCATACACCACGATGGCGACATGATCTTGCTCGCGTAATTGCTGGGTAAGCATCCGGAAAGACGCTTTCAGCAGCGGCAATTTATTTGGCGCTTCCATAGAACCTGAAACATCAATCAGAAATACCAGGTTGGAAGCCGGCAAGTTCTCCGTTGGAATCACTTTGCCCTGCAAGCCAATGTGCACAAGCCTGCGCTTTTCATTCCAGGGACTCGAGGAAATTTCAGTGGACACGGAAAATGGATGGTCATTCTTTGGCTGCTCATAGGTATAGTCAAAGTAGTTGATCATCTCTTCCACCCGAACAGCATCGGCAGGTGGAAGTTGACCATTTTGAAGAAACCGGCGCACATTGCTGTAAGATGCTGCGTCCACATCAATCGAGAAAGTGGACAATGGATTTTCCTTTGCTGGACGAAATCCGTTTTCATTGATGAAATCGTATTCTTCTGTATTGAATGCAGGCTCAAACTCTACTGGAGCCGGCTGCGAATAATGATCCTTTTTGTATCTTCTGTCAGACGAAGTTGTCGCGTTGCCCAGGGCCTTCTCCTCGCGGGCAATACCCTGTGCCGTTACTATCACTTCGCTCAAAGCGTGCACATCCATTTTCATGACCACATTAATTTCATTCCGTATGTCTGTTGGCACTTCTACTGTGGTCATCCCGGTGAATGAGAAAACCAGGGTGGCATTTTTACCCACTGGCACTTGTATGGCATATTTTCCCTGCGCATCAGAATGCACTCTAATTGATGTGCCCTTGACTGTCACGATTACGCCGGGTAGCGGACTTCCATCCTCATCCGCCGTGATTCTTCCGCTGATGGTGCGGGTTTGGGCACTTATCAAGCTCACACCAGCTACCAGTATGAGGATCAGCAGTAACCAGATTTTTTTCATAAGTATGTTGTTTTGGGTATAGGATGCACGCGCCTCGACCTTTCCATAAGACCTACAAAAAAATTACCTTCAGGGGTGTTTTTGCGACAACCTGCTACAGACAAAACCGACGAAGAGTTGATCGGGTTGTATCGATCAACCCACGACCTGGCCTGGCTGAGTGCCCTCTACTTGCGCTACACGTCCCTGGTTTATGGTGTGTGCCTCAAATACCTACGCGATCGAGAGGAAGCCAAAGATGCTGTCATGCAGGTACATGAAAAACTTATCAAGAGCCTGCTGGAGCATGAAGTCGCCAGTTTCCGAAGCTGGGTCTATGTTTCAGCCCGAAATCACTGCCTGATGCAGCTGAGGAGCAAACGCACCCACCCGACAGAAGAAATCACACCTTTTCTTGTGGAAAGCGACCCTAGCCAGCATCCGGATGACGAACCAGCACTGGAAACCCGGCTTAATTCGTTGGAAAAGTGCCTGGAAACGCTTGAAATGCACCAACAACAGTGTGTCCGACTATTTTACCTGAGAGAAAAGAGCTATCAGGAGATCGCCACCGAAACCGGCTT
>DNZD01000157.1 GCA_003504855.1 Cytophagales bacterium | reverse complement strand
GGGAAGAATCAACCGGTTATATCCCTTGGGTTTTGGCTGATAGTCGCGTGTGCAGCCAGCCATGAAGGCACACAGGGCAACTGCGCCAACCATCAGGTAGTGATTACTCCTCATCATCCTTCTCTGCTTCTGTCCGCGTTACCCGAATTCGCTTGATGCGCTTCTGGTCCACACTTACGATGGTGAAAATGAATCCGCTTTGGGTGATGCGATCCCCGGCACTTGGCATGGAATTATGCAATTCCAGCATCAATCCACCCAACGATTCGCTTTCTCCCTTGACATCATCAAAATACTGTTGGTCAATTTCAAGGGCTTTACAGAAGTCGTGCAGTGAAATTTTACCTTCAAACACCCAGGTGTGATCGTCCATTTTGGTATAGGGGACTGCGATCTCATCAAATTCGTCATTGATTTCGCCAATGATTTCTTCGATCAGGTCCTCCAGGGTTAGCAATCCACTGGTACCGCCATATTCATCGGCCACAATGGCCATGTGCACATGCTTGCTTTGAAAATCCTTGAGCAATGAGTCCAGTTTCTTGGTTTCCGGCACAAAAAAGCCAGGGCGCAATAGTTTCTGCCAGGGAAAGGTCTCGCTTTCTCGGAGATAAGGCAGGAGGTCTTTTGTGTACAGAATACCTTGTATGTGGTCGATAGTGTCTTTGTAAACAGGTATCCGGGAAAATCCAGATTTGTTTACCGCATCGAGCACCTCATGGTAGTTCAATTCCATTTCAATGGCCGATATTTCCAATCGGGACCGCATCACCTGTTTTACCGCGAGGGTTCCAAAGTTTACAATCCCCTTGAGGATCTCTTTTTCATCTTCACTGGTCTCCGGATTGTCCGTGGTCAGTTCCAGCGCCTGATGCAATTCTTCTACCGTGCTCGTGTATCCCTTCTTCTTGATACGACGCTCAACAAGGCTGCTCATACCCATCAGCAGGGAAGAAACAGGCCAGCAAATGCGTTCGAGTATTTTCCACGCAGCCCCCATCCGTCGTGCAATGGCCATGTTGCGCTGGGTAGCGTAAACTTTGGGTATGATCTCACCAAAAAAAGTAATGGCAAATGTGGTGGCGAATGTCACAATGCCTACAATAGTTTCAGATGGATTTCGCGTCGCTGCCATCTCCCACATCAGGAAAGTCGAAATAGTCACTACGCCTACGTTGACAAAATTATTCATCACCAGAATGGTGGCGAGCAGCAAACGGGGGCGTTTCAGCAGATCAGATATGTTGTAATAATGGGGGTCATCGGAATCCCGGCACCGGTCAAGGTCATCGGCGCGAAGCGAAAAAAAAGCTACTTCCGATGCCGAAATCATCGCTGACATAAACAGCAGAATCGCAATTGCTGTGAAGCTGAAAAAGTAAAATGAATTAAACTCCATCAGCAGGATGTTTGCAAGAAATACCGGAGGAGGTTCGTCCAACGAGGCGGGGTCCACAGCTCAGGTATTAAAATGGAAGATCATCGGTGCCGCTTACCATCCGGCCACCATCATCTGATGCACTGGTGGGTGGAGCCGACGGTCTATACTCTGCATTGCCTCCACCGCCTTCACGGCGTGTGCTTAGCATAGTCATATTATCGCCAACCACTTCGGTGGTGTATCGGGTAACTCCTTCCTTCTCCCAGGAACGGGTGCGGAGCTTACCTTCTATATAGATCATGTCCCCTTTGTGCAAGTACTTGGCAGCAATCTCAGCCAGGCCGCGCCACAAAACGATGTTGTGCCACTCGGTAATTTCCTTTTTCTCGCCGGTGGTTTTGTCTTTATATGATTCAGAAGTGGCGATGGTAAAATTAGCCACAGAGGCTCCATTTTCGAGGTTTCTGACTTCGGGATCTTTGCCCAGACGGCCTACCAGAATTACTTTATTGACACCTGACATAACGGGTATTTTAAATAAGATGAGTTGCGTTTGTCGACTTCCCCTTCCTGAGCACCCCCATGCAATTTGGGTGAAGGCGGGTTGCAAAAATACCCATTTTCCGGGACTCCTATAAAACTTTGCTTTCCTCCAGGTAGCGCAGGATGAGGACTGGTTTGGGTGCTTTCTCCACCTCCCGATTTGTTAACCATTGAACCTGATCCATCCGGGAGCCAACTATCTGCTTAAGTGTTGTCTGGTCACGCCATTCAATAAAGCGTGTGCGTATGGTTTGATGGGTAAGTTGATGCTTGTATTCCGCTGAAACCGTCCATCGGCTCCCGGATCGTCCCAACAACTTGTTCATCGCGGCTGGCGTAAGCACCTTGTTCGTTTCCAGCAGTGGAAAATCGAATAGTCCTTGCCAAATGTCTTTATCCGTTCTGGGTTTCATGGCAATCTTGCCTGCTTTCCGGATCACGAAATAATAAAAGTAGCGTTGCCTTACCGCTTTGATCTTGCCCTTGACGGGATAATCTTCCGGGTTTTGTCCGGCCTTTGCCTTACAGCCTGCACGCAATACACAATCATCGCATGCGGGGGAATGCGGGGTGCAACAGGTGGCACCAAATTCCATTATTGCCTGGTTATAAGACGCAGGCTGTTGATGAGAGATCAATTCCTGAGCGAGTTGCGCAAACCGCAGCTTGCCAGCAGTCGAGGTGATGTCATCAGAAATTCCAAAATACCTGGCTAATACGCGATAAACATTACCATCCACCACAGCCACCGGTTCATCAAATGCAAATGAAGCGATGGCAGCGGCTGTGTATGGTCCAATACCCGGAAGTGTGCGTAATACCGCTGCTGTTGTTGGAAATTTGGACTGATGCAAATCAACGATGGCATGGGCACATGCATGTAAGTTGCGAGCCCGGCTGTAGTATCCCAATCCTTGCCATAAGCGGAGGATATCTGGCTGACGGGCCCTCGCCAATGCCCCGACGGTGGGATACTTCTTTACAAACTTTTGGTAATAGGGAAGGCCTTGAGCTACGCGGGTTTGCTGGAGGATAATTTCCGAAAGCCATATTTTATAGGGGTCCCGGGTATTTCTCCACGGCAGGTCGCGATGGTCATCCTGGTACCATTCGACGAGTTTTTTAGAGAATTGTACCGCCTTCATTTCATTGATAATCAGAATTTTTCAATATTGTTTTTAATTCTGGCCCAGCAAATTAATTTTGCCGTCCCTAATCAGAAAAGTTACTAACACCCCATCACCGTGACGAAAGCAGACGTTATCAACCAAATTGCCGAGAAGACAGGCATTGACAAGGCAGATGTTACCGCCTCCATTGAAGCCTTTTTTTCTATTGTAAAGAATTCCATGTCGGGCGGCCATAATATCTATGTGCGCGGCTTTGGAAGCTTCGTCAACAAGAAGCGCAAGAAAAAGATTGCGCGTAATATTTCCCGCAATACTGCCATTGTTATTGATGAGCACTATATACCGAGCTTTAAGCCAGCCAAGGTATTTATCAACAAGATCAAGAACAGCGACAAGGTTAAGCAGCTTGCTGAAAAGTAACAGGATGGGCCACGCCCATCATCTATGCTCAAACGCCGAATACTTCTTGTCTTTGTCAGTCTAGCGCTGATTGCTGGTTTATATTTCCTGCCCAAAGCGGTTGTAGAGAATGACAGCCAACTTCAGGAGGCAGCTCCTGCCACAGGAGCCGAGGCAACCCCAAGCCCGCATGCCACAACGCCGGTATCTGTCCGGAAAAACATTAACCGGTTGAGGGCCCGCTACTTATCCAACGCGAGCGAACAAAAAAATGCTATCTTTGCCGACTCTTTGGTAAACCTGTATAGCCAGGCTGGTCAATATGACAGCTCGGCATGGTTCGCCGAAAGAGCAACAACGTTCTTACACACTGAAGAGAGTCTGCTGAAAGCGGGCAATGCCTATTACGAGGCCTACACATTTGCTGTCGATCGCGACAAGCAAAATGCGCTGGCGGAGAAGGCGAGGTCCTTTTATGCACAGGTACTGGAGAAGAATCCGCACAACCTGGCTATCAAAACCAAAATGGCGATGACTTATCTGAGTTCGGGAGCACCCATGCAGGTGATTGCCATACTCAGGGAAGTGTTGGCTGAAGATCCGGCCAACGAGGATGCATTGTACAATATGGGGATGTTGTCTATCCAATCAGGTCAGTTTCCAAAAGCGGTTGATTGGCTGGAGAAGTTGGTGAAAGTTAATGCCAAACACCTCCAGGGACAGTTGATGTTGGGCGTAGCCTACATGAACACCGGCCAAAAGGACAAAGCCCGGCAGCAGTTTGAACAAGTGAAAAAGATGGATCAGGACCCTGCCGTACAAGCTGCGGTAGATTCCTACCTCAAGGACTTAAATTAATTTTTTAACTCACCCCGCCGACAAGTCGGGGCTAACTGTACACACTATGCCAAGCGGTAAGAAAAGAAAGAAGCACAAAATGGCGACCCACAAGCGCAAGAAGCGCCTGAGAAAGAATCGTCATAAGAAGAAGTAAGCCAGCTCATCTGATTAACCGTGAGTAACGAACTAATCATCAGCGCTACTCCGGAAGGATGCCGCATCGCCCTGTTGCGCGACAAAACGCTGGTTGAATTTCACGAAGACACCGGAGGAGGAAAATTCGCTGTTGGAGACATTTACCTGGGCAACGTCAAAAAAGTTGTTCAGGGCCTGAATGCCGCCTTCATCGATATCGGGTACGAAAAGGATGCTTTCCTGCATTACCTCGATCTCGGTCCTCAATTCGGTTCACTCCAAAAATTCACCAAGCTGGTCCGCGCCAAAAAGATCACCGGTGGCCGTCTCGATAAATTCCATGCCGAAAAGGACATCGACAAGCATGGAAAAATCGGCCAGCAGCTCGCTAAAAACCAGTTCATCCCTGTTCAGGTTGTAAAGGAGCCGATCTCAACCAAAGGCCCGCGTCTTTCTTCGGAGTTGTCACTCGCCGGACGATACCTGGTATTGGTACCGTTCGCCAATTCAGTCAATGTATCGAAGCGCATTAGCAGCAGCGACGAACGCAAACGCCTGCAAAGGCTCATCCAATCCATCAAACCTGAGGGTTTTGGTGTGATTGTACGCACCGTCGCTGAAGGCAAAGAAGTCGCCGAACTGGACAAAGACCTGCGTAACCTGGTCAAAACCTGGGAAGATGGCATTGCCCGTCTCGTCACCGCCAACCCGCGCGACAAGATCATCGGAGAACTCAGCAAAACTTCTTCCATCCTTCGCGATGTGCTGAATGAGTCCTTTGATAACATCCACATCGATGATAAAAAAATCTTTGAGGAGGTAAAAACGTACATCCACACCATCGCTCCCGATAAGGAGAAGATTGTAAAGTTGTACACAGGCAAAGCCAAGATCTTCGAACACTATGGCATAGAAAAACTTATCAAGTCCGCCTTCGGACAAACGGTGAGCCTCAAAGCCGGTGGATACCTGATCATAGAACACACCGAAGCCCTGCACGTCATTGACGTCAATAGCGGTAACAAATCGAATCGCGAAGAAAATCAGGAAACAACCGCCCTGTCGGTAAACCTGGAAGCTGCACGCGAAGTTGCCCGCCAGTTGCGCCTTCGTGACATGGGCGGGATTATCGTTGTCGACTTTATCGACATGCGGAATCAGGAGAACAAGAAACTCATCTTCAAGACCATTCTCGAGGAGATGGAGCAAGACCGGGCGAAACACACGGTGTTGCCGTTGTCCAAGTTCGGATTGATGCAGATCACCCGCGAGCGTGTTCGTCCGCAGATGAATATCGCCACCAAGGAAGTGTGCCCAACCTGCAATGGCTCCGGAAGCATTACCGCCAGTATCCTAATTACCGATCAGATTGAAGAACACATCCAGCACCTGTTTCTGAAGCAAAACGAACCTAATCTGGTCCTGGCCCTCCACCCTTTTCTGTATGCTTACTATACAAAGGGAATTTTCTCTAAGCGCGTGAAGTGGTTCTTCAAATACAAACGCTGGGTCAACCTGGTAAAGGATACTTCGCTTGGCATTGTGGAGTTTCATTTCCTCAACAAAGACGGCGAAGAAATAGACCTCGGCAAACCCGCGCAAGCGGCTCCTCCGGCAGCAGAAATCTGACAACCTGGCACAACCAGAAAATTGGAATAGCATTTGAAATCCTCGTCCCGCGAGGATTTCTCTTTTAAACGCATACACTATGGCAGAAACAATGGAAAAAGGCACCATCTCGATCAATACCGAGAACATTTTCCCCATCATCAAGAAGTTCCTTTACTCGGATCATGAGATTTTTCTCCGTGAGCTTGTAAGTAACGCCGTCGACGCCACGCAAAAGCTTCGCAAACTGGCCTCCCTTGGGGAGTTCAATGGCGAGCTGGGCGAACTTCGTATTGAAGTGAGCTTCGACAAGAAGAATAAAACCATTACCGTAAGCGATCGCGGCCTCGGGATGACAGGCGAAGAGATTAAGAAATACATCAACCAAATCGCATTTTCCGGCGCCACAGAATTCATTGAAAAATTCAAGGACAAAGCTGACGGCAAAGACATCATTGGCAAGTTCGGACTCGGTTTCTACTCTGCTTTCATGGTAGCAGAAAGGGTGGTCATTCACTCCAGGTCATTCAAAGCCACTGAGGCCGAAGGTGCCCGGTGGGAATGCGATGGCTCCACCGCATTTGAATTACGCCCTGAACCCAAAAAGGATCGGGGAACAGATGTAATCCTTCACGTAAATGCGGACTCTGAAGAATTCCTTGATGAATTCCGTTTGAAAGGTATTCTCGACAAATATTGCAAGTTCCTACCCGTTGAGATCAAGTTTGGAACCAAAGATGAAAGTGAAGAAGATGGCGTTGACAAGGACGGCAAGCCCAAGTTTAAAACAGTCAAGAAGGACCGGATCATCAACAATCCTTCTCCGCTCTGGAGCAAATCACCAGCAGACCTGACCGACGAAGATTACCTCAAGTTTTATAAGGAGCTCTACCCCTTCACCGAAGATCCGCTCTTTTGGATTCACCTCAACGTAGACTATCCCTTTAACCTGACCGGTGTGTTGTACTTCCCGAAGGTGAAGAATGATTTCGAACTCAATAGAAACAAGATTCAGCTCTACAGCCGGCAGGTGTTCATCACCGATGAGGTAAAAGATGTAGTGCCTGACTTTTTGATGCTCCTGCACGGCGTGCTGGACTCCCCGGACATTCCCCTGAACGTTTCACGCAGCTATCTGCAAAGTGACTCAAACGTTAAGAAGATCAGCCAGCACATCACCAAGAAGGTGGCCGACAAGCTGCATGAGATGTTTAAGAAAGACCGGGCAGACTTTGAAAAGAAGTGGGACGACATCAGCATATTTGTGAAGTATGGCATGGTCAGCGACGAGAAATTTTATGACCGCGCCAAAGATTTCGTGTTGTTCAAGAACACACAGAAGAAGTACTATACCATCGACGAATACCGCGAATACATCAAAGACCTGCAAACCGACAATGAGTCACAACTCATCCACTTGTATTCCAGTGACCCCGCCAAGCAGCATAGTTTCATTGAGACGGCAAACCGCAAGGCATATGATGTTCTCATCATGGACGGTGTTCTGGATAGTCATTTTATCAACAACCTGGAGCAAAAGCTGGACAAGGCGCAGTTCCGCCGGGTAGATAGCGACACCATCGAAAAATTGATTCTTAAGGATGAGAAAATCGAAAGCGTACTCAGTCAGGAGGATCAGGACAAACTCAAGGACGCCTTTACCAAAGCTATTGGCAATGCATCCATGACGGTGATGATTGAATCCCTGGCCCCTGACCACCTGCCGGTAACGGTGACCATGAGCGAGTGGGCACGCCGGATGAAAGACATGGCCCGCACCGGCGGGGGCATGTATGGCTTCATGGGAAGCATGCCGGATCAGTACACGGTTTCGGTGAACAGTAACCATAAAATAGCTCAGCGCGTGCTGAAGGCAGAAGGCGAAGAGCAACAATTGAAATTAGCCAAGCAGGCCTATGACCTTGCCTTGCTATCGCAGGGGATGCTCACCGGTGCTGACCTGACGAATTTCATCCGCCGAAGTGTGGAATTGGTTTCCTGATTAGCTGAAATAAACTTTCCCTAACTTCGTTTTATCGAA
>DNZD01000018.1 GCA_003504855.1 Cytophagales bacterium | reverse complement strand
AAGATGCTCTTTGCCCTGCCGGCTGACAACTATGAAGTTGACCCGGTGGTGGCCGATGCCCTCGACAAACTTCTAATCCTGCACGCTGACCATGAGCAAAACTGCTCTACTTCAACCGTACGGATTGTGGGCTCGTCAAAAGCAAGCATCTATTCTTCCATCTCAGCAGGTATTAATGCTCTTTGGGGACCTCTCCACGGGGGCGCGAACCAGGAAGTGATTCTCATGCTTGAGCAAATCCGCAAAGACGGTGGTGATATTGAAAAATGGATCAACAAAGCCAAGGATAAAAACAGTGGCTTCCGTCTGATGGGCTTTGGTCATCGTGTTTACAAGAACTTTGACCCCAGGGCCAAGATCATCAAAAAAGCAGCCGACGATGTACTCAAGAAACTGGGCGTAAATGATCCGGTACTTGATATCGCCATGAAGCTGGAAGAGGTTGCTTTGCGTGACCCCTATTTCATCGAACGAAAACTGTATCCTAATGTGGACTTCTACTCCGGTATCATTTACCGGGCGCTGGGTATCCCCGTTGATATGTTTACCGTCATGTTTGCCATCGGTCGTCTGCCGGGATGGATTGCCCAGTGGAAAGAGATGCGTGAAAACAAAGAACCTATTGGACGGCCACGCCAGATTTATGTTGGGCAACAATTACGCAAGTACATGCCCATCGAAAAGCGTTAAACAATAACTTAATATTGACCCCGGCTTGTGCTGGCATATGCCGGAATAGGCCGGGGTCATTACTTATTAACCTATGGCACTACCGGAAGACTTTCGAGCCGCCCAGGCCCGCTCACGCGAGTTCACGAAGCGGCCCTCCAACGAAGAACTGCTTACTATCTACGCTTTGTTTAAACAAGCCACGGAGGGCGATGTCGTCGGCGATCGCCCGGGTGGATTTGATTTTAAGGCCATCGCCAAGCATGACGCCTGGACAGCCCAAAAAGGCAAAAGCGCTGAACAGGCGATGCAAGACTATGTAGACCTCATCAATCGGCTGGAAAAGGAATACCGCTAGCATCAGCCCTTGCACCTCTTCTATCAACCCGATATCAGCACTGGCATACTTCCTCCTGAGGAATCACATCATGCTGTTAAAGTACTACGGCTTACCCCGGGATCCCTCATTACCCTTGCCGATGGAGTGGGCCATCATCACCAGGCTGTGTTGAAAGACATCTCAGCCACCCGGGTTGCATTTCAAATCACCAGCACTACCCATACGCCCAAGCGAGATTTCTCTATCCATCTGGCCATTGCGCCCACCAAAAATATCGACCGAATCGAATGGCTGTTGGAAAAGTGTACTGAGATCGGTGTCGATTCTATTACACCGTTACTGTGCAAAACCTCTGAACGGAAGGTGGTGAACCATGACCGGTTGGAAAAAGTTATCATCAGTGCTTTAAAGCAATCCATGCAGCCGTATAAACCCATGCTGCACCCATTAATGGTATTTGGTGCTTTCGTGAAGCAGCCTTCCCTCCCCACACAGCGGTTTATCGCACACATGGGAGCAACTGCACTTTCTCTGACAAAGACAGCATTGCCCCACAGGGATTACGTCATTCTCATCGGACCCGAGGGTGACTTTACGCCGACTGAAGTAAACCTGGCACAAGAAAATAAATTTGTGTCTGTTGGCCTTGGCCCCAGTCGGCTCCGGACAGAAACGGCAGGCCTGATGGCGGTAGTTATGCTCAATCTCCTGCAGGAGCAAGCCTGATTCTTTTTTATCTTACCGATTATTTCGTCTGCCATGAAATTGAACGAGGCCAAAAAGATTATTGCCGAGCTCACCGATAAGATAAACTATCACAGTGATCTGTATTATCAAAAAAACAAGAGTGAGATTAGCGACCGCGAATTTGACGAACTGCTGGCCCAGCTGGCAGATCTGGAGAAGCAGTTTCCCGAACTCCAATTACCTGACTCACCAACCCAGCGGGTTGGCGGAACCATCACCCGGGAATTTGAATCGGTAGCCCATACCTATCCGATGCTCTCACTGGGCAACACCTACTCTGCCGACGAACTGCGTGAGTTTGATGCACGGGTCTCCAAGGGCCTCGACGGTGCGCCTTTCGAATACTTCTGTGAATTAAAGTTTGATGGCGTGTCCATCAGCCTGACCTATGAAAATGGATTGCTCAGCCGTGGTGTAACGCGTGGCGATGGTGTCCGGGGCGATAACGTCACAGCCAATGTTCGCACCATTCGTCGCATTCCGTTGCGGGTAAAGGCAAAAGGCTTGCCAGCCGAGTTTGAAGTCCGGGGTGAAGTGTACCTGTCAAAAAAAGTCTTTGATCAACTCAACAAGGAACGGGAAGACGTCGGAGAAGAAACCTATGCCAACGCGCGCAATACTGCTTCCGGCACCTTGAAAATGCAGGACAGCGGAGAGGTGGCGCGACGCCGGCTGGACTGCTACTGCTATTACCTGTTGGGCGAAAATCCGGGCGTCACCACCCATGAGCAGGCGATCCATCGCCTTGAAGCATGGGGATTTCCGGTATCACCTACCTACCAGAAGTGCAAGACCATTGATGATGTCCTGGCTTATATCAAACATTGGGAGAAACGACGCGGCGACCTTCCCCTGGAAACGGATGGCGTGGTCATCAAGGTGAATAACCTCGATCAACAAGAACAACTCGGGTTCACCGCAAAGGTACCCCGGTGGGCAATTGCGTTTAAGTACAAGGCAGAAAGCGTGAGTACTTTGCTGGAAGGAGTCACTTACCAGGTGGGTCGGACAGGAGCAATAACGCCTGTAGCTGAATTGAAGGCCGTCCAACTGGCAGGGACTACGGTGAAGCGGGCTTCTTTGCACAATGCAAATGAAATTGCACGACTTGACCTGCGCGTCGGTGATCATGTCTTCGTAGAGAAGGGCGGAGAAATCATTCCCAAAGTCACAGGCGTGGATCTCACCAAACGACCCAAGAAGTCAGCTCCCCTCACCTATATCACCCATTGCCCGGAATGCAATACGGCGCTGGTGCGGGAAGAAGACCAGGCCAACCATTATTGTCCCAATGAAAAAGGCTGCCCACCACAGATCAAAGGCAAGATTGAACACTTCATTCAGCGCAAGGCCATGAATATCGATTCATTGGGTGAAAAGACCATTGCCCAACTGTATGACATGAACCTGGTGAAGACACCGGCAGATCTTTATGACCTCCGGAAAGAAGACATCCTGAAACTCGAAGGATTTAAAGACACTTCCACCAAAAACCTGCTCGCAGGAATTGAGGCCAGTAAGTCCACCCCGTTCGAATCGGTGCTATTCGCCCTGGGAATACGATTTGTGGGAAAGACCGTGGCTGAAAAGTTGGCCCGGCATTTCAAATCGCTGGATCAACTGGCAACTGCATCACTTGAGGATCTCCTGGGAGCGCCGGAAGTTGGGGATCGCATTGCAGCCAGCGTGCTGGCATATTTTAGGGACAGGAATAACATCCGCGAACTGGAACGTTTGCGCAAATCCGGCCTTCAATTTATATCGACCCACCAGGCACCAGTCCTGGTCAGTGATGTACTCAGCGGCAAGACATTTGTAGTGTCGGGCACCTTTGAAAAGTATGAGCGTGATGAGATCAAAGAGGTAATCATCGCCCACGGCGGAAAGGTGTTGTCGGGAGTTTCTGCAAAACTGGACTTTCTGGTGGCCGGAGATAACATGGGACCTGCCAAGCGGGAGAAGGCAGAGAAACTCAAGGTGCCCATTATCACCGAAGCTGAGTTTCAAAAGATGCTGAAAGGCTGAATGATTGAAAAAAATACAATAATTTAGCCGATCCTAATCAACCCGATTTGAAACAAACCTTCCTTCGTTGGCGCACACAATCGGCCTTGCGTAAGAACAAAAGCCTGAGGACCAGCACTGCATTCAAACGTTCCAACTCGTTTGGTATCATCTTCACCGTGGAGGATAGACAGAAGCACGACGAGATCAAAGACCTGGTTAGAAAACTTGAACAGGATGGTAAACAGGTGAAGGTGCTGGAATATCTTCCCAAATTGAAAGAGAATTACGAGTTCCTCTTTGACTTCTTTACCATCAAAGACCTCTCGTTTTGGGGCTCTATCCGCAATGCCGCAGCTACCCAATTCATGCAAACCCAATTTGACTATTTGTTTTACGTTGACATTGTTCATAACCCACTCATTTTAAATCTATTGGCCAACAGCAAGGCTCATTGCCGCGTTGGACAATACCAGGAGGAAAACGCCCCATATTTTGAGTTTATGATTGACAATAAGGGTACCCTGCACGGATTGGTTGAGAATATGTACACCTATACCAAACAACTGCATTAATCGATGAAGAAGTTGTACGGCACAGGCGTGGCCCTGGTGACGCCCTTTGATGGCTCAGGTGATATTGACTTCACCGCCTTAAAACGCATTTTAACGCACACGGCCAAAGGCGTTGATTATTACGTCGTGATGGGCACCACGGGTGAATCGGCCACCATGAGCCGGGATGAGAAGAAAGCGGTACTGGAATTCGTCAAGAAACACAACACGCGTCATTTGCCGATTGTCTATGGCCTGGGGGGAAACCACACTGCCGCTGT
This sequence comes from Cytophagales bacterium, assembly GCA_003504855.1. Lineage (GTDB taxonomy): Bacteria > Bacteroidota > Bacteroidia > Cytophagales > Cyclobacteriaceae > ELB16-189. The sequence goes on along the minus strand of DNZD01000018.1, from coordinate 1,497 downwards.
GCTGGAAGAAATTAGCAAAACAGACTGGACCGGAGTCGATGCATTGCTTTCGGTGAGCCCTTACTATAACAAACCATCTCAGGAGGGCATCATACGCCACTTCTCCTTTATTGCCGACAAAAGCCCAGTTCCGGTGATTTTGTACAATGTGCCAGGACGGACATCCTCCAACCTTTCCGCAGGCACCACCTTGCGCTTAGCTGGGCACGAGCGGATTGTCGGTGTCAAGGAGGCTTCAGGAAACATGGAACAGTGTATGAAGATTCTGAAAGACAAGCCCCGGGATTTTATGGTGATCAGTGGCGACGATATGTTGACGGTTCCCTTGTACGCTATGGGCGCTGCAGGCGTGATCAGCGTGTTGGCCAATGCATTTCCCTTATCGTTTAAGAAAATGGCCCAGCACTCGTTTGCAGGGCAATATGATAAGGCCAGGACAGAGTTGTTAAGACTTGTGGACATAAACCCCTTGATGTATGAAGAGGCCAACCCTGTTGGTGTGAAAGCTGTCATGCACGAAATGGGTATATGTGGTCCACAAGTTCGTCTCCCCCTTCTTCCGGCATCTGCTAATTTGAAACTGCGCATTCAAAATGCCCTTGAGGGCATAAAAAAAGGGCAACGATAACGTTGCCCTTTTCAAGTAAATTGTAAAACCTTATTTGGTCTCTTTGTTCTTTAGTTCCTGAACTTCAGCCCGGATTGACTGGGCGAGGTTTTTCAGGTCTTGCATTCCTTTGCGTACCCGCGTACCTGCGGCGCTGTTGCCCTTATTGTAGAACTTGTCAGCGTCCACTTCGATAGAGGCGATCAGGGTCTTGAGTTCTTCGAATTTTTTCATTGCTATTTAGTGTTTGGTTTTGAAACAAAGGATTTTTCTGCCACTAAGGTAGGTAAAAACCCTTAAAATCAAGGTAAAAGCCTATTTTTTTACATTCCTTTAGTCACAGAAACCAACGCCTCCTGACGATAAAAACCCTCGTCAAGCTTGGTTTTCAGGGTAGAAAATGCCGTCAGTGTCCTCTCCACATCAGCCATGGTATGGGCCGCCGTTGGGATGATCCGGAACATGATAACATCCTTAGGCACAACGGGATAGATAACCACAGAACAGAAAATGTGGAAGTTCTCACGCAGGTCCATAGCCATGTTCGCCGCCTCTCCGACACCCCCTTTGAAAAGCACAGGTGTAACGGGCGACTGAGTGGCACCCAGGTAGAAGCCACGCTCCCGGAGGCCGTCCTGAACTGCCCGGGTAATCTTCCAGAGGTTGTCCTTAAGCTCGGGTTTGGTTTTCAGGAGTTCCAGGCGCTTCATGCCGCCCAGCACCAGTGGCATGGGTAGGCTCTTCGCAAATATCTGTGAGCGGGTGCTGTAGCGGAGATACTTGAGAATGGACTTGTTACCGGCAACAAACGCACCGATACTGGCCATCGATTTGGCGAAAGTAGAGAAATAAAGGTCGATCTGATCCTGCACGCCCTGCTCCTCGCCGGC
>DNZD01000073.1 GCA_003504855.1 Cytophagales bacterium | reverse complement strand
GGGCCATCCATGGCTTCCATACCCCGTGCAGAGAGCCAGGTCTTGCACTGATCAAAAAGCATGAATGCTGCCGGCTGATCATTGATACATTCAAAAAAACCCATTCCTCCTGTGGGCTGATCGTTCCCCTTGTGCACGGTTTTATCCAGTACAAATGCAGCAACCCGGCCAATGGTCACGCCCTGATCATTTTTCAAAATCCACCGGGCGCAGGCGCCACCGCGAAAAGATTTATTCTTGTCAGGATTAAATACAGATTCAATGTCCGCATCCAGCGGTCGGATCCATTGTGGTGTTTGGCGATATAACCGGATTGGTAAGGAGAGAAATTCCCCTATGTCTTCCTGGGTTTGAACTTCACGAATCAGCATAATCCAATCCCGCCAAGATACGGGTTATTTCGAAAGGCGCTGGTCCGGAAGGCGGATTTTAAAACTTGTACCATTCCCCTCCTCGCTTTCCACCACGATGGTACCTCCCAACTTTTCGATGGCATTCCTTACAATATACAATCCCAGGCCACTTCCATCCGATTGATCGCTGGCACGGTAAAACATATCAAAAATCTTCTCCAGCCGCTCAGGAGCAATTCCAATACCGTTGTCTGCAAAGGTGATGTGACATTCGCCCGCCCCAATCTCAACGTGAATCATAATGCGTGTGGCGGGTTCATCCAGCCTTCTGTACTTGATGGCATTTGACACCAGGTTGCGGAATACTTCAGCGATACGCCAGGGATCACTATAAAATGACTCGCCAGAAATACGAATAGTCTTTTCAACTGTTTCAGCACCCTTGAGAAAATGAAGATCTGAAAAAGTGCGGGTGATCAGTCCTTCAAAGTCAACAGGCTCAACCTTCAGGGCCATCTTGAGATTCTTGGAATGGCTAAGCACATCGCTGATGAATCGGTCTAGCTGCTGGGCTTTTTGCCCTATCAAGGTCATGTACTCCAATAAATTGTCATCATTTCCCGGAATAGATGCCAGGTGTGTCAGTCCCAACACGGACGACAACGGCGCCCGCAAGTCGTGGGAGACCTTATAGACGAAGTTGTCCAACTCCACATTACGAATCTCCAGTTCCTCCTCCACCTTCTTTCGCTCGGAGATATCTACATACATACCAAAAATACCCAAGGTTCTATCCTCCTGCATTACGGAAACACCATAGATAATTACGGGTATCAGTTTTCCGTCTTTCTTTCTTCGCCGGGTTTCGAGTCTCACCACCTGGTTATTTCGAATCTGGGTATTTACCTGCTCTGCTTCTTCTATCCGATCGGCGGGAACAATAAATTCATTCAGGCTGTGATTCACCAATTCATGCTGTTCAAAGTTGAACAACTCCGTAAATCCAGGGTTAATTTGCGAAACATTCCCATCTTCATTCAGAAGCGCCACCGCGATGGGTGTATTCTTAAACAACTGATAGAAGAGGGTCTCGGTCTTACGAATTCGGGCTTCAGCTTTCTTACGCTCTCCAATGTCATTGAAAATAATCTGAACAGCGGGCTCTCCCTGGAAAACATAGGGGTGGGCAGCAGCCTCCACTTCCAGTAAGGATCCATCCAGCCGCACGTATTTCAGTTCAATGGCGTCTTCTTTCTTGCCGGACATGGCATTCTGGGTACGCCTGGCTACAATATCCCAATGCGACGGATGTACAAACCTGCGGATATCCATGCCAATCAACTCCTCAGGTCGCGTTGCGCCAATCATCTGACTTGCTGCCGGATTGACAAACTTGAGTACTCCATCAGCATGGATGGCAACCCCCACTGGCATTTGATTAACCAACTCGGTGTATTGCTGCTCCAGTAATTTTTGCTCGGTGATGTCAGAAAAAATTCCCCGATATACCAACCGGTGACCCTCCAATTGTACAGGAGATCCTTGTGCATCAATCCAGATATACCCTCGCTTGCCTTTACAACGACCTCGCCACCGGAATTCAGCCATACGCTCTGTACTGGTCGCCAGGTTCAGTTGAAAAGCAGGCCAGTCATCCGGATGGATAAAACTCTCCATAGAAAGGGTTCCTCGCAAAAGTACCCTTGGGTCAACACCGAGTAATTCCTCGCTTCGGGGGCTTAGGTAAGTAAAATCGCGCCTGCCATCCCCAAAGAATGTGTACTCAAATACCACGACAGGTAGATGATCTATTATCTGTTGCGACTCAACGACACCAGCACCCATATCAATGTAAAAGTAGCTGATCTCCACGCCAGTACGGGGTGGATGTAATAAAGACAACAAAATTCAATGCAATGGCCGTTGAATAAAGCCATTAATGCACCAGAACCAGAAAAAAAGCACCCGGTAACCAAAATACGGCATCCGCTGCTATCCGATATAACTGCCATCTCTTCAAAACCGGCTCGAATATGTCTACTATCAACAGCAGCATATTCATGACATACAGAACCCATAATTCTTCAACATACTTGAAATTATACCAGGCAATCAAACAAATTAATATCTGTAAAATCCACACGAGCCTTATCCACTGGTCCAGCTGTCCTCTGCCAAGCTGAGTTGCCGCTGAGGTCCGCTGATCTGAGCGATCTTCTTGTTCGTCATGCCTGGAAAAAACAAGTAAGTTCAATAAGGCGATCAGGAGGAATATAACTATCGCAAAATAGTCCACCACCCGGATTCCGGTTGAACCCAATGCCATGGACGGAAGCCATGTACCCGCTGTAAACAGAAAGGCACCAAAAATCTCCTTTACCCAATGCAGGCGATGTTGCATCAGCAGGTACAACAGAGAAACGGCGCCAACAAGGGCACCACCCACAACAACGCGTACCGGAAGCCAGAGCACCAGCAGTCCATCGACAAACAGCAGGAACGCCATCAGGCGCGTAAGCACGGTAGCATATTGCTGAAAAAACACATGACGTTCAGATGAGGCAGGGTTCACCAACTTCCATATGTCCATCAGGTGGTCAATCGCATAAATAATCCAAACCGTAAGTCCCATGACCGTCAGGATTACTGCGTCAATCACAACTCCTCTGAGATGCATGGCGACACTGGCAGAAACAACAGCGCCAACCGCAACATCAATACTGGTCAGGGATATCACCCGCCACGCATACCCACCCTTCATAGGTTTGAAGCTAAATAAAAAAGCCTGCTCACACGAACAGGCTTTCCGTTAACGGCTGTTACTTGTTATGAACCCTTCAGCGCTTCGGCCCCGGCCACAATCTCAAGAATCTCCTTGGTGATGGCCGCCTGGCGTGTCCGGTTATACATCAGCTTCAGGTCTTTGATAAGTTCACCGGCATTTTCCGTTGCCTTGTCCATGGCCGTCATCCGGGCTCCGTTCTCAGAAGCATTGGAGTCCAGTACAGCCTTGTACAACTGTACCTTCAGCGCTTTCGGTATTAAGCCGGATAAGATCTCCGCCTGGTTAGGTTGGAAAATATAATCAGTATCCTGCTTTTTGGCTTTTGCTGGCGGGGTCACGGGGAGAAATTGCTCCGTCACAAGAATTTGCGTTGCCACATTCTTAAACTGATTGTACACGATGTCAATGCGATCAAATTCACCCTTGCGGAATGCGTCGATCAGGTGGTCACCCACCTTGCTTGCCTTTTCGTACGACAAGCCATGAAACAATTCCACATAGTCGACAATCATGGGCATCTGGCGCTTGCCAAAAAATTCAAAGCCCTTCTTGCCAATGGGGATGATGGTTACTTTTTTGTTGGCATAAGCTGCCGAATACTTTTCTTCCAGCAAACGGAGCACGCTCTTTACTACAGTCGAATTAAACGATCCGCAAAGTCCGCGATCAGAGGTTATCACGACAACGGCGACACGCTCTTGTTTGCGCACCTTGCTGTACCAACTTTCAGTATCCTGTCCGGATGAAAGGTTCTGTACAACAGCAGTCATCTTCTGTGCAAAAGGACGCATTTGCATGATACGCTCCTGTGACTTGCGCAACTTGGCAGCCGCCACCATTTTCATGGCTTTGGTAATCTGCTGCGTGCTCGTCACCGAACTGATTCGCGTCTTTACTTCCTTTAAGCTCGCCATAGCTGCTTCTCCTGTTTGTCGTTAGAAAGATCCAGCCAGATCCAGTGCTACCTTCTTCAAGGTTTCTAGATCAGCGTCGTCCAGTTTACCCGCCTTGAAATTGTTAAGGATACCTTTGTGTTGGGTACGCATCAATTCGAGGAAGTTCTTCTCGAAATCCTTCACTTTGTTAACCGGTACCTTATCCAGATAACCACGGGTAGAAGCTGTAAGGATAGCCACCTGCTCCTCTACCGGCACAGGTTGATATTGCGGCTGCTTCAACACCTCCGTATTACGACGACCACGTTCAATGGTCAATTTGGTCGAGGCGTCAAGGTCAGAACCAAATTTGGAGAAGGCTTCCAATTCACGAAACTGGGCCTGATCCAGTTTAAGGGTTCCTGCCACTTTCTTCATTGACTTGATCTGGGCTGAACCACCTACGCGGGATACCGAAATACCCACGTTAATAGCAGGGCGAATACCTGAGTTGAAGAGGTTCGTCTCGAGGAATATCTGACCATCCGTAATTGAAATTACGTTGGTCGGGATATAGGCAGATACGTCATTGGCCTGTGTCTCGATGATGGGGAGGGCTGTCAATGATCCGCCTCCTTTTACCAAATGCTTAATGGATGGCGGAAGATCATTCATCTGTTTCGCCAACTCATCGTTGTTGATCACCTTGGCGGCACGTTCCAGCAAGCGGGAGTGCAAATAGAACACATCTCCCGGATAGGCTTCACGGCCAGGGGGACGACGCAACAACAGTGACACTTCACGATATGAAACAGCCTGCTTCGAAAGGTCATCATAGATTACCAGGGCAGGACGACCGGTATCGCGGAAAAATTCACCAATGGCTGCACCGGTAAACGGAGCAAAGAACTGCATAGGCGCCGGATCTGATGCTGATGCAGAAACGATAACTGTGTACGGCAATGCACCGGCCTTCTCCAGGGTAGATGCAACCACCGCTACGGTAGATGCTTTCTGCCCGATGGCTACATAGATACAGTAAACCGGCTTACCAGCTTCGTAAAATTCCTTTTGATTGATGATTGTATCGATAGCCACCGCAGTCTTACCCGTCTGGCGGTCACCAATGATCAATTCACGCTGACCACGACCGATGGGGATCATGGAGTCAATGGCCTTAATACCCGTCTGAAGGGGCTCATTCACCGGCTGACGGTAGATAACGCCGGGTGCTTTGCGCTCCAGGGGCATCTCATAGAGGTCACCGGTTACAGGGCCTTTGCCATCAATCGGCTTGGCAAGGGTATCCACTACGCGGCCGAGCAAACCATCACCAACTTTAATGTTGGCAATCTGGCCAGTGCGTTTTACAATCGCGCCTTCTTTGATACCCTGTGGGTCTCCGAGCAATACCGCTCCTACGTTGTCCTCTTCCAGGTTCAGGATAAGGGCACGCAGTCCGTTTTCAAATTGGATCAACTCGCCGGCCTGTGCCTTGGTGAGGCCATAAATACGAGCTACACCGTCACCGATGGTGAGCACGGTGCCTACTTCTTCCAACTCAGCTTCGGTGCGGGATTGTGAAAGTTGTTCGCGCAATATTGCGGAAACTTCTTCGGGTCTGATCTCTGCCATAGTTCTTTAGTCGTTACGCGTGGTTCGTGGGTAAATGCTATTGTTATTTCGCAAAATAATTCTCGTTAAACTTCAGGCTCAACACCTTGAGCTTCCCCTTTACCGATGCGTCGATCTGACGATCGCCAACATGGAGGACAAATCCGCCAATCAGGGAAGGGTCGATGTGTTCCTTAATTTCAACCTGTTGTTTATTGCTGAGTTTTTTCACAATTGCCTCAAGGCTGGCGCGCAGTTCCTTATCCATCGCGATGGTAGTGGTCACCTGCGCTTCACCAATTCCTTTGTATTCATTGTACGCGTTGTGAAATTCAGCGGCAATCGCCGGCAGAATGGGCTCCCGGTTCTTGCGTGTAATGATATCAATAATGGCCAGGGTCAATGCATTCACCTTGCCTGTAAAGATCTTGTCCAGTACAGCCTTTTTCTTTTCGTGCCGGATCACCGGGCTTCTCAGCATCATGGTGAACGCCCTGTTCTCTTTGCAAAGAGAAGTAAAGAGGTTCATGTCCTTGTGGACTTCCTCCAAAACGCCCCTTTCGACCGCCAGGCCGAGCAAAGACTTCACATACCTCGATGCAACGCGCGAATCGGCCATGACTTTAGTTCATTTTGAGGTCTTTTACATAGCCGTCAACGAGGTCCTTCTGGGCCTTGTCGTTGGACAAATTTTTCTTCAGCAATTTCTCGGCAATCTCCAGTGAAAATGAAGCTACCTGCTCACGTACGTCGCGGAGTGCTGCGTTCTTTTCTGATTGAATAATGGCTTTGGCATCTTCAATCATCTTATCTGCCGTCTTCTTGGCATCGGCCTGTGCCTGATCGTGCAGGCGATTGCCGGCCTCGCGGGCTTCTTTCAGGATCTTATCGCGCTCCTGGCGGGCTTCCTTCAACAATTTCTCGTTATCAGACTTAAGGGAGGCCATTTCTGCTTTTGCTTTTTCAGCTGCATCCAGTGCCTGTTGAATGGATGTTTCACGCTCCTTCAATGAGCCCAGAATCGGCGACCAGGCATATTTTGCCAGCAGCAGAAAAAGGCCAATAAAGATAACGAGTTGCCAAACGATGAGTCCTGAGCCCGGGGTAAGTAATTCCATAGTAACTGTTGTTTGCTAACCGATAGTACTTGTTGTCAATGGGAAAAGAACTCACCAGACCCATCGTCTGGCAAGTTCCTTACCGATTCTTAGGCCTTCTTAAGCGAAATCAAGAGGCAAATAACCAACGCAAACAGCGCAGCTACTTCCACAAGGGCAGCGATAACCAGCATGGCGCCTTGAATCTTACCGGATGCTTCCGGTTGACGTGCAATGGCTTCCATAGCTGAACCACCAATGCGGCCTACACCGATACCCGCGCCAATTGCAGCGAGACCTGCGCCAATGCCAGCACCCATGATTGCGTAGCTGATGTCAAGAAGAATGGAGTACAACATAGAATTATAGGTTAAAGTGAAACAAAATTCGAATTAATGATGCTCTTCTGCCGTCGCCATACCAATGTATAGTGAGGTGAACAGCGTAAATACGTATGCCTGAATTCCGGCAACCAACAATTCAATCAGGTTAATAAATAGAACCACGAAAGAGGCACCTATACCAACAACGTAGCTGTGAAAAATAAAGGCCAGACAGATCAAACTCAGTAGCAAAATGTGACCTGCAGTAATGGCCACAAACAAACGAATAGTCAAGGCAAACGGCTTTGTGAAGATACCTATGATTTCCACCGGCAGAATCAGCGGACGCAACAACAAGGGAACTCCGGGCGTCCAGAAGATGTGTGACCAATAGTTCTTATTTCCGCTAAAATTGGTAATCAGGAATGTGAGTACAGCAAGAACAAGTGTTACTGCAATATTCCCGGTTAGGTTGGCTGCTCCCGGTAACAATCCCAGCAAGTTGCCAAACAAAATGAAGAAGAAGAGCGTAAGCAAATAAGGAAGATAGCGCTCATACTTGTGACCGACGTTGGGCTTCACAATTTCATCCTGCACAAACACTACGATAGGCTCAATGAAGGACTGTAGTCCCGAAGGAGCTTTGCCGGGATTGTTCTTGTAGGTGCGTGCTACGGAAGTAAAAACAACTAAAATCAGAATAGCGTTGATAAGCAACATCGCTACGTTTTTAGTTATGGATAAGTCAAACACGGGGGTGCCCTCGAGATAAATGTGATTATCTTCAAGCGTGTATCCGTTATAGGCAACCGGATTGTGGTGCTCATCGAAAAACCGGCTTGACGAAAAGGCTTCGAATCCGCGGGCATCTGAGTGAACAATCACCGGGAGAAAAACGGTGCCATAGTGGCCATCAAAAAAATGCCAAACATGGTTGTCCAGTACGTGCTCAATGATCACCTCGCTGACGTTCAGTTCTTCACCATGACCCGCTTCTGTCTTTAAGGAATCAACCGGGTGGTCTTCCTGTGCCCGCGCAGGGAAAAACGGTGTCGAAACAAGAGCAAACAAGATGGCAAAAAACGCGGTTTTTGCCACTGAAAATCGCTTTTTGGGGTAGGTCTGCACAGTCTTTTAGATCGACCGCAAAACTATTGATAAATAGACCAAAAAAAAATGATTACCGATCTTTTTGGCCTCTTTCCGGGGACTTTTTGGCATTTGCTTCCTGCCAGAGAACTGCGACTTCAAGAATGGTAAATAGCAGGTAGGCAACGAGGAAAAGTATCGCGTTTGCGGTAGCGCCATCCGTGTCCAGGTAAACCATCAAGCCGACACCGGCACCAAACAGCATGATACGAACAACCGTAGCTGTCATGTATATTCTGATGAAATCCTCCGGTGCTTCAAGCACTTTTCGGCTGGTGAACCCATACGTGATCAGCGTGGCCAGGCCAACAAAAAAAATAATGGCCTCAAAGTACCCGGGCCGTTCAAACCAGGTCAGGGTTACACCCAGCGATACAGCGGCCACCATCAGGCCAGCCACGATCACCGTCATCCATCCAAAACGAATCATTTGTTTTCGTTCAGTTGCTTATACATCTGAAAAATCATCGCTCCCAGTATCAGCATGACGAACAGCATCAGGAATACGGGGAAAGTCAGGTTCAGGTATTTGTCCAGCCGATAGCCTATCCATCCGCCAAGACCTATCCCACCCAACAATTGAAATGCAAAGTTGCCGTAGCGGAGGTAAGCGTTATCCGGCTTCTGCGGTCCTGAGGGCGTGCGCTTGTCCATTTTCAGCAGACATGATGTCTTTTATGGCCGCACCCATTTTGCAGCTACCATTGAATACGGCTCCTGGCTCAACCACCAGCTTACCGGTAATGATGTCTCCCTGTACAACGGCGGTCGCCTTGAGAACTAAGGTCTCGGAGATTTCAATTTTGCCTTTTACTCCACCTTCAATATCGGCATTTTGGGCCGTAATATTTCCATCGATATGGCTTGAGTGGCCTAAAGCAATTTTTGATTTGGACTTAACATTACCATGAACACGGCCTTCAATGCGAATATTACCGTATGTTTCAATATTGCCTTCCAGAATGGTGCCCTTACCAATAACGTTGCTGGAGTTGCTGATTTCTTCAGCGGCCTTCTTTTCTTCTTTTGTTGTAAACATGCTGTTTGGCTTTAAAAAGTGACGAATTCTTCCGGGTTCAGTGAATTGCCATTGTACCACAACTCAAAATGAAGGTGTGGACCATCGGTCATTTCTCCACTGTTGCCAACTATAGAGATGATTTCACCGGCGTTAACAAAACTACCTACTTTTTTTAATAGTTCGGCATTGTGCTTGAAGACCGAGATCAGGTTACCCCGGTGTTGAATGGCAATCACATAACCCGCATCCTGTGTCCAGGACGCCATAATCACCGTTCCATCTGCAATACACTTTACAGGCTCGTTGGTCTTCGCCACAATATCAATACCATAATGGCCCTTCTTCACATCATAGCGGTCGGAGATTACACCCGTTAACGGTGTAAAGAAAAATGTCTCCCGCAGTTCGCGATACTTACTACCTGTCAGGGCGACCAGCGACAATTCCGATTGTTCGAAGCTCTTGCGGAATTGAGAGTCAGATGCAGCGAGCTTCATACTGCTCACTGGCTTTATGGGTTTGTCCTGCTGACGCAATGCCTCTTCCGGATTATACGCTCCTCCCAACGTGTCGCCGTTAAATATGCGCTTCACATTGGCGATGAATTCCGCCTTGTTTTGCTCTTCTACCGCCAGCGAGTCAAAACGTCGTACGAGCAAGTCTATCTTCTTGTTTGCCTCCCGGTGCGCATAGCGCGGATCAAACCACTTGGCCAGTAAGGTCTGTGCCAAAAACAGGCTGCCAATAAACAACACCACAAACAGCACGATGGAAAATACCAGAATCTTGGCATAGGTAAATCCCAGGCTGGAAGTCTCCTCCAGGCTCTCCTCGCTCCGGATTACCATCTGGTACCTGGCGGAGAGTCGCTCTGATATGGTTTTTTTAGGCTTCAAGGGCAGTCCAAACACTACAAAATTAGATATTCCGGGCGATTATAATATTGAAAATCTGTTTTTTACGTTTGTAATTCAAACTCTTTCATGAAGTTCGGCCGCCCCCCCCTCCTGTCTGCCTTGCTGGTCCTCTCAGCCGGGCTCTGGTGGCGCTGCTCCTCTAACCAAAACACCATTGCCGGCGACGTTTTCCACAATACCACCGCCCATTTCAATGGTTATTTCTACGCCCGGGAGAAGACACGCGAAGTGGAAAAAGCGATTCTGAAGAGCCTCGATGACGACCCAAATCAAATCCTTCGGCTATTTCCCAAACTGGACACCAACCTGGCCAAGACTTATCGCAAGGACACCGAGGAAATTATCAAAATGGCGTCCATCTCGATTCAGCGTCACCCCAACAGTCGATGGGTGGATGACAATTACGTATTGGTAGGCCTCGCACGGCTCTATGATTGCGATTTCCAGAATGCCATTCAAACTTTTAAATATGCCAATACCAAGAGCCACGATGCTCCATTGAGGCACCGCGCCCTGGTTCATCTGGTCCGCACCTTCACAGAACAGGGTGAATACGAAAAAGCAGAAGAAGCATTTCAATTTCTGGAGAAAGAAAAGCTAAACCGGGTCAACGCAAAGAATCTTTACCTCGAAAAAGCCTACTACTATCAGGTGCGGCAAGACTATGACAACATGGTGCGCAACCTGACGCGCACCGACTCCCTTCTGGGTCGGAGTGATCGCAAGGGAAGAATTTATTTTATTATTGGCCAGGTCTATCAAAAGCTTGGATTCAGTTCTGAAGCTTACAATTACTATCGTAAATGCCTGGCGACAAATCCGGAATATGAAATTGATTTCTATGCACGCCTGAATCTCGCTCAGGTGGCACGGCTGGATAACTCGCGCAACGTCCGTACGGTGAGGAAGCAATTCGAGAAACTTCTTGCTGATACCAAGAATCAGGAGTTTAAGGACAAAATTTATTACGAGCTTGGAGAGTTTGAGCGTAAACAAGGCAATGTGCCTGAAGCCATTGAAGAGTATAAGCGGTCAGCACACGCTGGCAAGAACAAGCGTATCCAGGGAAGTGCATTCTTACGGATTGGACAATTGTACTTTGATTCTCTTAAAAAGTTCACGCCGGCAAAAGTCTACTATGATAGCGCCCTGACCACCCTGCCTAAGGAATTCGAAAACTACGATGCGATAAAGAAACGTCATGAAATTCTGGGTGAGTTCGTCAAATACACCGAAGCCATCACCTTGCAAGACAGTTTGCTTCGGATGTCAGTTATGGATACGGCATTGATCCATAAAAAGATTGATTCCTTATTCGCGTCCCGAGAAACCGTAGCTGACGGAAAGAAGAAGAAAAAGAAAAAGCGCTCCAGCGAGGAAGGATTTACGGGTTCCAGCAGTAGCCTGTACCAGACGGAGTCTACCAGCACAACAGATTGGTACTTTGGAAATCCATCTGCCGTTGGCTCCGGACAATCCGAATTTCAGCGAATTTGGGGCAATATTCCCCTTGAAGACAACTGGAGACGGTCCACTAAATCCGGTGCCGGTCCATCCACGCCCCTAACCGCATCAGGGGAAGTCACCCCAACCAAAGGACCAGTACAAGAAGAAAAAAAGGCCTCTAAGGTCAGTGCTGCGCTAAGTGCCTTCAAAGGCCTGTTGGCTCAGTTACCGAGAACCGATACGCTGAAAAAGCAGTCGCTCGCCAAGATCGAAGAGGCCTATTTTAAACTTGGAGACCTCTACTATTTCCAGTTGATGGAAAAGGAAAATGCACAAGGCTCCTATGAGCAGTTACTTGAACGGTTTCCGCGATCACGATACAAGCCGGAAGTATTGTATAAACTGTATCTCATTCACAAAGAAAGAGGAGATGATCAGGTAAGGGTTTTGGCCCAACAACTCAAAGACGAATACCCCAATTCGACCTACACCAGGATTCTGTTAAACCCAGATTACCTGAAAGAAACCAGTGTAGCGCAGGAGAAACAGAAGTTGATTTATAAAGAAGCTTACCAGGCGGTCCAAACAAAGAATTTGCGTGGTGCTCAGGAAATGATCCAACAGGCCAAGCTACTGGGGACAACGGCCTTTTCACCGCAACTGGAGTTGCTTCAAATTCTCATTACCGGTAGGACCGAAGATGTTACCCGCTATCAGTTTGAACTCGACGAGTTTATCCGCAAGTATCCTGACGCGGGTGTCCGTAAGTATGCAGAAACCCTGCTGGCCAGCTCCAGAACCTTTGTCGAGAAAACAGAAAGGTCCAAGGGGATTCGGTTTTCCCCTTCTTTCGATGAACCCCACTACTTTGTCATTGTGCATCGGTATACTGATAAGGTAAGCGTACCAGTCACCGATGCGCTTGAAAAATTCAATCGGGATAATTACAAGAGTCGGAAACTGGAAACAAGTAATCTGATCTATAACGAGAACTACGCATTAACCTTCGTTGGCAACTTTCCCAACAAGACCGATGCCCTGGAGTACTTTAACCATTTCAGAGGTGCCTTAGCGAACGGAAAGACCTTTTCGGTGCTAAATTTCCATAACTTTGTTATAACCAAGGATAATTTCAATATCTTCTACCGCAACAAGGCGCTTGATGAGTACCTCAGCTTCTTCGACAAACACTATCAAAAACAAAATCAATGATCTGCTCGCGGTCCGGCGACCGTGGTTTAAAAAGGTTATTGCCTGGTGCTGGATACTGTTCTTTAGCTTCCTGCTGGGTCTTCCCCTATACGTCTATACGGTAAAAATCGACCTCTTTGGGCTTTTTGGTGGAATGCCAAGCCTCGCAGATGTAGAGAATCCTTCGAATGATTTATCATCCGAGTTGATTTCAGCAGACAGCGTTTCCCTGGGTCGCTATTTCCGCTTCAACCGGAGTCAGGTCGATTTTGAAGAATTGTCTGATGACCTGGTCAACACCCTGGTGTTGTCTGAAGACCGACGATTTTACAATCATTCCGGGCTGGACTTTATCGCATTTCTCCGTGTTGGCTGGGGGCTCATACGCCTGGATCCGGCAGGTGGCGGCAGTACAATTACCCAACAATTAGCCAAGAACCTGTATACCCGGAATCCAGACCAATCGCTGGATGGTTCAATCGCCAAATTGGGTCGTATCCCCAGGCGTGTTGTGCAAAAGACAAAGGAGTGGATCATTTCCCTGGATTTGGAGCACAATTTCACCAAACAGGAAATCATTGCGATGTATTTAAATACCGCCGAGTTCAGCAACAATAGCTACGGAATTAAGGTGGCGAGCGAAACCTATTTTAATAAACCGCCAGATAGCTTAAACCTGCAAGAGTCTGCCATGCTCGTGGGCATGCTCCAAAATCCGACATTGTTCAACCCACTCCGGCATCCAGAAAATGCTTTTCTAAAGCGGAACGAAGTGCTTTCTAAAATCTATGCCGCCGGCTATAAACTCGATACCCGCGCAAAATACGACTCCATTTGCGGGCTCGAACTCGGACTTAATTTCCGGTTACAAAATCAAAACGAAGGGATGGCCACCTATTTCCGTACGGTGATCACCAACTACCTGATGACTTTTTGCGCCGAGCGCGGGCTGGACCTATGGAACTCAGGGCTCAAGATTTACACCACCATCGACAGCCGTCTGCAGAAGTATGCTGAAGAGGCTGTGCTTGAGCACATGAAAAAACTGCAGACTGACTTCACTGAACAATGGAAAGGACGCAACCCCTGGGTGGATGAGGATTGGAAAGAAATTCCGGGTTTTCTTAAAATGAGAATTAAAGGAACGGATGCATACAAAAATCTCGTGGCCAAATACGGAGAGAAAAATGATTCCGTAAGAATCATGCTTAACCTCAAGAAGCCAATGACCATTTTTACCTGGGGAGGAGAAAGAGATACCCTTTTCAGTTCCATGGACTCTCTGGCTTATTATAAGCGCTTCCTTCAAACGGGTCTAATGTCGATGGATCCGAACACCGGCCACATCAAAGCCTGGGTGGGTGGCTACAATTACAAGTATTTCAAGTACGACCACGTTAAGCAAGGTCGCCGGCAACCCGGCTCCACTTTCAAGCCTTTCATCTACGGCCTTGCCATGGAATCCGGCTATACACCCTGTTACGTATTGGAAGATATATCTCCCAGTTTTAAAGTTTCTGGCGGCGTTTGGTATCCACCCAACTCAGATGGCAAACGAGGAAATGGGGAGAAGATGACCATTCGTCAGGCTATGGCCCGCTCCGTAAATAGTATTACCGCGCAAATGATGAAGGCATTAGGGGAAGAAAATGTTGTCGAATTTGCGCATCGCATTGGTGTTACCAGTGACCTTGATCCCGTGCCGTCCTTGTGCCTTGGAGTAAGTGATGTTTCCTTGTTTGAAATGGTGGGTGCCTATAGCACGTTCGTGAATCAAGGAATTCACACGGAGCCATTCTACATCACACGAATAGAAGATAAGAACGGCAACGTCATTGCCAATTTCGTTCCCAAAACAAGACAAGCTATCAGCGACCAAACAGCCTATAAAATGATTTACATGCTGCGTGGCGGTGTAGAGGATGAAGGCGGCACATCACACTATATGTCGGCAGAGCTCCGCAAAGACAATGAAATCGGTGCGAAAACCGGCACCACCAACCAGGCGTCAGACGGATGGTTTATGGGAGTGACACACGACCTTGTAACTGGAATTTGGGTTGGCGGAGACGAACGTTTCGTTCACTTTCCTTCTTGGGTATTCGGCCAAGGCGGCCGTACCGCACGCCCCATTTGGGACAAATACATGCTCAAGGCTTATGCAGATCCGAAGACTGGCATAGTAAAAGGAAAATTCAAAACACCTCATTCCGGCCTTGACATATCCCTGGATTGCTCTAAACTGGAAGCACCCGATTCAATCAAACTCGACGAAAAACCCTGGGAGATCAGAAACTAAAGATGTCTGATGCCCTGAAAGAAACGATCGCTACACTACCTGATTCACCAGGGATCTATCGTTTCTATAATCGCGAAGATGTACTGATCTATGTCGGTAAAGCCAAGAGCCTCCGGAAGCGAGTAGGCAGCTACTTCAACAAGCAATCACAATACAACCGCAAAACCGAAAAACTCGTCTCTGAAATTAACAGGATAGAATTCACCCTGGCCAACACCGAATTCGATGCCCTGCTGATGGAAAATAATTTCATCAAGCAAAACCAACCCAAATACAATATCCTCCTTAAAGACGACAAAACCTTTCCTTACCTCTGCATACTCAACGAACGCTTCCCACGCATTATATCAACCCGGAAATACATCGCCAGACAGGGAGAGTACTTTGGCCCATACAGCAGCGTAGTTTCCATGAAAAGCGTACTGGAATTAGTGCGAAAGCTGTATTCCATTCGTACCTGCAATCTGCTGCTGAGTGACGAAAACATAGCCAAAGGCAAATTCAAAGTATGTCTGGAATACCATCTCGGAAACTGTAAAGGTCCCTGCGTTGGTGCACAGGAAGAACAGGCCTACCAGGATGAAATCAAAATGGCACGGAGCATCCTCAAGGGAAATCTCACGGTGGTGGAAGAATATTTCACCACACAAATGAATGCCAGCGCACAAACATTGAATTATGAACGCGCAGAATTCTACAAGCACAAACTGGTGCTCCTCGAAAAGTTCCAGGCCAAGTCATTGGTGGTAAATCGCAAACTCACAGACATAGACGTAGTAACCATCACCAGCAGCGCTACCGACGCTTTCGTCAACTTCATGCAGGTTCGTGAAGGGGCGATCATCTTTTCAAGAAACGTTGAGGTAAAAAAGAAATTGGAGGAAACAGACGATGAAATCCTGGGGCTCGTCACGCAGCAACTCCGAACTGAAACACAAAGCACACACCCCATAGTTTATACCAACGTCGCACTACCTGTTGCGGATCCATCCTTTGAAAATGTGGTCCCTCAAATAGGCGACAAAAAGAAACTGGTGGATCTCTCCCTCAAGAACGTGCTCTTTCTTAAGGGCAAGAAGGAAATTGCGAAAGAGGAGAAAAAATTTAAAAACGAATCACTCATCCGCGGACTTCAGCAAGACCTGCAGCTGCTCAAAATGCCACGGATTATTGAGTGCTTTGATAACTCCAATCTCCAAGGCACCCATCCAGTCGCCTCGATGGTTCGTTTCGTAGACGGCAGGCCAGACAAGAAAGGCTACCGACATTTCAACATCAAAACCGTTGAGGGACCTGACGACTTCGCCTCGATGAAAGAAATTGTAGGTCGTCGCTACCGCAGGCTTTTGGACGAAAATGCAGAACTGCCCAACCTGATCATCGTTGACGGTGGCAAAGGTCAACTTAGCAGCGCAGTTGACGTGCTCAAGGAACTAAACCTTTATGGCCGAATACCCATTATCGGTATTGCGAAACGACTAGAGGAAATCTACTACCCACACGACCCTCTGCCACTACACATTGGAAAGAAATCTCCCAGTCTGCTGCTCATCCAACAAATCCGTGATGAAGCACACCGATTCGCTATTACCTTCCATCGCCTGAAGCGAAGCAGCAACAACCTTGACTCTGAGATGGACAACATACCCGGCATAGGGCAAAAGACAGCGAACTTGCTGCTAAGCACTTTCAAATCGGCGAAAAAACTGAAAGAGGCGAGTTTCGAGGAACTGGAATCTCTATTGGGCAAAAGTAAAGCGGCTCACGTAATAGCCTGGCAACAAAAAAGGGAACCCGATTAAGGTTCCCTTTTCAGGCGCTCAGCAACTTCTAGTATTCCCAGAGGTTGTGCTCACGCTCCATAAGTTTCATTTCTTCCCACTCCGTAGCCCACACAGCTTCCTGGCGGGGTCTTCCATTATAGGTATCGTAGATGGTATCATCATCCGGATTCTCCACCTTCTCAATAGTGCCATGGAACAAGCGCAACAGGAAAGCATCTGCATAGTTCTTGTTCTCAGCCGTGTTATAGCGGTTGAACCAAACAGCATCCTTCACATGATTGCGAAACAATTTTTCGAGGTCCTTATACTTAAACCAACCCAGCGGCTTAAATGTGCCCGAGTTATTATCAAACGCAGAGAACTGCATGGCCAACATATCATAATACAGTCTTGATCGACGCTTATCGAAAATTACGTCCTCAACAAGTCGGCACTGATATATTTCCGTAGGGCTATATACTTGTGCTTTGCCCTGATTGGTTTCGGCCCACTCATTGGAAGACGTCTTAGGATTCTTGCCCTTATTGTCTGCTGTTGCCAAATAATTCTTCCCTTCAAAGGTCACCGGATCATCTACATAATAGTCCTTCGTCGGAGTCCAGGTTTCATAGGTAGCTCCAGGAACGGAAACCATATCCTTGAAAAAATCCTCTTTTGACTTTCTCGTAGTAATGGAATCATTAACATAGATGTCAGCCAATTCTCCTGACGTAACTGCATTGATGATCAGTTTAGTCACTTCACTGCCACGCGCAAAGAAGCCCTTGTTTTGCTTTTCGCGGAGGTCAATAACCCTCCACACCCGGACTTTGTACAATTGCTCATAGCGAGGAATGTTGAGCAGGGAATTTGGATTCACCTGTCCTTCCTCCTGCTGAGCAAAGGCTGAGCCCGAGATCATTGCCAACGCCAACCCGACCAAGAACCTTTTTGCTGTCATAATGTGTATCTAAATAATCGTTTGCTTTTTATTGAACCGGGATGGTAATGATACCGCCCACAATGTCAACGTTCTCTTCCTGACCTGTATACGTACGACGTTTCACTGATTTAATATCTACAATAATACGGTCGCCGGGTCTGAATTGAGATTTCCAGGCTGACAAGTCAATGTTCTCTGAAGTTGCTGTGATGGTCTGTACTCGGGCCGTACCACGCGCCAGGATCACCTCCATGCTCTTGATGCGGAAGTTGGCATCCTTGGGAACCTCAGCCTTAAAGTTTTCATCAGCATCTGCAGCTATCTTAATGCCTGATGTTCCAGCGCCGCGAATACCATTCTTCAGGTCAATTTCCTTACCTGTATTGTCACGGGGAACATAACGTGGTTTTGGGATCAACTTCACATCAAATGGTTCGGTCCCGATAACAGCTCCGCCATTTGCTACGGTTACTGCAACCTTGCGCTCCGAAGGGATAATTGTCACCTTTCCAGGCTTATCTCCCTTTTCAATTGTTCCGCCTTTGATTGTGAATGTGGGGTTATAGCTTGTACCGAGGGCCGGCACTTCAATATTTACGAAGTTACCGCAATTCATATACAGACTGGGCGCGTTACCGTTGGTAATACGGATAGTCGGCTTTATTACCGTGTACTCGATCTTGCGGGTAATCGGCGGTTTTCCTGCACCAGGACGAATCTCTGTATTGTAGGACTGAAGACCTTCGCCAGAAGCGGCAAACTCAATCTTTGCCATTTTAATGCTGGTTTCGGCATCAGTAATTACGCTCAGTTGCTGTCCATTACGGAACATATCCGGAGTTACACCAGAGGCAGCACCAGCCATAAATAACTTTCCTTCGTATTTCGCTCCAGCGGCAACCACGGATGGTCCGATTACCATGGGTACAACCTTATCAAACTTCACGTTGACAGCATCTGCAATGCGAGCCATGGAGTCAAGGGCCATCGCCTCAAATTCCAGAATCTCTGTTTCCATCTGGGTAACACCGGCAATGGCAGCCATTGTTGGAGTACCTTCAAATGAAAATTCAATAAAGGTTTTGTCTCCGTGCTCTACTTCACCTTTTTCATTTTTCAGTTCCTCAAAGTCTACAGCGCGCTTGTTCAATTTAGGAAACGTCATGCCTGACAACTCCTGAAGGCGGTCGTGGTATTTTACAAGGCTGCCTTCATACACTTTGGAAAGTGTTGATTTATCATTCAGCATTTTCTCTTCGGAAATGTTGGTATTGCCTACCAATTCATCTCCGACCATTGGTTTACCATCGTGGTCTTGTCCCAGAACTGTCTTAATGGAGTCCAGGGTGCCAATCGTGGCCTTGGACAGCGAACGGATTTGTTTTGCCTTTTCAACGGCTTCCCGAACCTTTGCCTGATCACTGGTGGAGCTTGTAATGGCCGACAGTTTTGCTTCGTTGATGCTGGTGTTTTCCTTAATGAGGTCAACCAGCGTGGTATTCATGATGGCAAATTTCTCAAGCACTGCACTGCTCACGTTCAACGCGAGAAGCGCGGTGAGCACGAGGTACATCATGCCGATCATTTTTTGCCTCGGGGTTTCCTTACCGCCTGACATAGTTGTTGTTGTTT
This sequence comes from Cytophagales bacterium, assembly GCA_003504855.1. Lineage (GTDB taxonomy): Bacteria > Bacteroidota > Bacteroidia > Cytophagales > Cyclobacteriaceae > ELB16-189. Next base: position 5,241 of record DNZD01000073.1, on the reverse strand, counting down.
AGCGTTTAATTCAGATTCAACCTTAACCTTTCACCTTACTGCTTACTTTGCCGAGGTGCCGCGCATAGCGGTCAACATGCTTCCATAAACCGCGTTCAGGGAAGTCAGGTTGTCGGTCAATTTGCCGAGTTCAGACGTAAACTTGGAAGTATTAGTACCTACGGTAGAAAGACCCTGCATAGCGCCGGTCAGGCTTTCGTAGAACTTGTTCATGTTCTTAACATGCGAATCTGCATCCTTCAGCTCCATTTCATAGATGCTGTTCAGGGCAGCCAGGTTCTTGGTCACCTTTTGAACCTGGGCGTGGTATTCGCCGGTATCTTTTGAAGCATCAGCCATTGCGCCTACGGCTTTCATGGCAGTGCCATATGATTTGTTCATTTCAGACAGGGAGGCAGAAGCTGCCTGCACGTTCTTGGCATACTCGTTAGTTGCCACAGCTGCATTTGACAGGTTGCCCATCTGGGTTGCCGAGGTTGCGAGGTTGGTCAAGCCCTTGCCGAGGTTATCGAGCAGGTTCTGATCAACTTTGGCAGTCTTCAGCATTTCATCAATTTTCAGGAGCGGAGACTCACCACCGGCAGGGCGATTGCTGATGCGGGTTGCTGTCTGGTTGGCCGGACCTTCATATTCTTCAGAAAGTTCAGGATAAACCTTAGACCAATCCGGGTCTTCATGCTTAGGTTCAAAGGCACTCAAAAAGAAGATACCTGCTTCCACGGAAAGACCGATCATCAACATGAGGTTGGCACCGGGTAAGTGGAGAATTTTGAAGAGTGCACCTACGATAACAACTGCCGCACCAATACCATAAATTTTGGGCATGATGGTCTCATAGAGCAATTGCATGAATCCGCCTTTTTTCTTTGCCATGGTTATTTAGAGTTTAAGGTTTAAGGTTTTCTTTGTTTAGTTGTCTGGTCAGTCGATTAAAGTTAATACGACTTTTTAATTATTAAAATTCATTACCGGAGGAGCGACCGAGGTGTGTCATGGCACAACGGAAGCCGATATAAGCACGGGAAGAATCTTTGAATTCATAGGTGCGAGTTCCGGTCTCGAGGTAATAAGCAACATCTTTCCAAGATCCGCCGCGCACCACCTTCTTGGGGGGCACTTTGGCGTTGTATTTCTTATTGTCCGGATCCGTGCGGGGGTCAATGTACTGGGGGTTCAAATCCCAAACTGTAGGTACGGAAGCCGGGTTGAAGTCATCAAGACACCACTCCGATACGTTTCCAGAGGTGTCAAAGAGGCCATAATCGTTAGGGAAGTAAGCACGGATAGGCGATGTATAGGCGAACCCGTCATCGTAGAAGTTACCACGACCTGGCTTGAAGTTCGCGAGCATACAACCTTTTGAATTGCGGATGTAAGGGTTACCCCAGGGATACTTTGCCATGTCGCGACCACCACGGGCTGCGTATTCCCATTCTGCCTCAGAAGGCAGGCGGAACTCCGGCATCGGAAACTCACCAACCGTTTTGCGGAAATCGTTCAGGTAAGCTGTGCGCCATTTTCCAAAGAATACGGCTGCATCCCAGTTTACACCCACCACCGGATATTCATCGTAACCTGGGTGCCAGTAGTAATAATCCTGGATCGGATCGCCCATGTGGTGTGCAAAATCACGAACCCAGGAAGTAGTGTCAGGATAGTATTTCTGACGGAATTCATCAGCGGCGACAGCAGGGAATCCTTCAATGGTACCATTATCTACCAGGAAAAAGTTGGTAAACTGACGGTATTCGTTGTTGGTGATCTCGGTATCGTCCATAAAGAACGGGCCGATGGTTATCTGCTTGTTGAAGTTGATCTGGGTAGAAGCAGGATCTTCGTCTGCCTGGCCCATGTGGAAAGTACCCGCGGGAATCGGTACCATACCATAAGGAATTGTCATGACCCAACCTTCGCGGTTGCCAACGCCGACAAGTTCTCCCTGGTTGGAACCGCCCTTTTTGCCCCCAATTCCGAGCAAACCGCATCCTGCGACCGAGAGAAACATTGTTGCCAGTACCAAATAACCTAGACTCTTCGTTGTCACCTTTACTGTCATAATTTCGTGTTGTTAGGTCTGTCGTTCAAGTTGGTCTTTGTCCAACGAACGGACTATAAATTTATTTCATTCCTCTGTTTTGCCAAAAATAGGTCTGCCAAATTCCGTAAAATCTTCAAAAAACCCAAAAATGTTTTGCTTTAGTATCGGAATCTGGGGGTACGTATGACCTTTTTTCCCGTAAGGTTAACCGGCAAACTATAGGCCACCATCAACTCATGAGAGGTGGGTTGCTTAGCCTGCTGATCCTTAATGATATAGTCCAAAGAATAGCCAATTTTGAGGGATTTGTCCTTAAGGAGGCTATACCCCAGAATCAGGATTGCAGCCTCGGATTGTCGGAAGGAAAGCCCTCCCCACATGGTGTCCTTGAAATAGGCCAGGGCGCCGAGGTCAAAACTAGTCTTAATCAGGTCAGATTTTACTAAAGCCACGAATTGCAGCCGTACATCAAAATTCAGGTCGTAACTGTAACCGCCGGTGACATACAGGTGCTGCCGGAGTTGGTTCTTCTGGGACATCCCAAAGTCGAAGGTTGGCTGTGTCAAATGGTCCAAACCAACTCCAAAATAGTATTTGTCTTTTCTGAAGAGTGCGCCCACAGCAACATCGGGTTGTAGTTGCGACTCCTTGCCTGTTTTGCCCGCCAGCAGCGGGTCGTTAGGATCGGTGGCACGGTACAAATCAAAGTTGACCTTCTGGGAGAATATGCCTGCACGAACCCCAATGCTCAATTTCCCGTCCCGGATGTTGCGGTGGTAGGCATAAGAAAACTGGGCTTCAAAATTTGACACAGGCCCCAACTGATCATTGACGATATAGCCACCTACACCGCCCTTGAGCATGGGGACGGGCGTGTGTACGCTGATGATTTGCGTGGTGGGTGCTCCTCCATCGCCATACGTGGGCGTGTAACCCAGCCACTGGGTACGATATAAGCCAGTGATTTTGGTAACGCCATCTGTTCCTGCAAAGGCTGGGTTATAGTAGAACGAATTGAACATGTACTGCGAGAACTGTGGATCCTGTTGAGACCAGGCTTCCCACGACAGCAACACGAACAATAGCACTAACGTCTTTTTCACGGCCAAAGGCTTGATGGTCAAATATACAGGATTTGATGCCTGACAGACCATGAAGTAACGAAACCGGGTATTTAAATTATTTAACGCCGTTGGCCTTTTTGATATAGAGCTCCAGGGCTCCCGTCATTGACGGGGCATTTGGCAGGGGTGCTTCAATGTCCAGCAATAATCCGGCATCGTGCACGGCCTTTGCAGTGGCAGGGCCAAAGGCAGCAATACGGGTATTGTTCTGTTTGAAGTCAGGGAAGTTGGTGTAGAGGGAGTGGATACCAGAAGGACTGAAGAAAGCCAAGATATCGTAGAACACCTCTTTGAGGTCAGAGAGGTCGGCTGCAACCGTATGATGGGTTATCGCTTCACTGAAGTGGTAATTGTTTTCCCGGAGGAAGTCAGGTATATCGTTCTTGCGGATATCAGAGCAGGGGAACAGGAACTTTTCGTTCTTATGCTTCTTGATAATCTCGAGCAGGTCACGCGTATCCTTGAGGCCAGTGAAGATTTTCCGCTTTCGGATGACGATGTATTTCTGGAGGTAGTTGGAAGTTTGTTCGGAGATGCAGAAATATTTCATGTCCGGAGGCATCTCGATTTTCAGTTCACGGCAGAGGCTGAAGAAATGGTCTACGGCATTCCGGCTGGTGAAAATGATGGCCGTGTAGTTCAGGATTTCGATTTTCTGCTTTCTGAATTCCTTTACGGGAACGGGTTCGACCTGAATGAAAGGACGGAAATCGATCTTAATCGAGTATTTCTCAGCGATTTTAAAATACGGTGAGGTCGGATCGGTAGGGGCTTCCTGGGTGACCAGAATGCTCTTTACTTTCCGCATTCTGTCAAGTAAAACCGCATCAGTCATATCAGCACAAATCGGGGTGAGCGTGTCAGAAGAAAATCTTGATGATGATTACCAGTGGTATGATTTCCGAGATACAAAGGTAGGAAAATAAATGAAAAAAGGAGAAAGGGGCCCTTGCCAATAATTTTATAAAAACCATAACTGAGCCGGCACTCATCAAAGCAAGTGCCAATACAATCAATTGACGGTAAAAGAAAGGTTGACCTCCCTGCAACACGAAATAAACCAATGAAAGGAGAGCCATACTAACGGCAGTAAAGAGGGTGAATCGCAAAAAATTAAAGAACTGAAAGCTGACGGTTTCACGAAAATTAAACAAAGACGAAAAGATCAGCACGACAATCAATTTGGCCGTTAGCAGCAGTAAGATATAGAATGACAATCGGAGCCAAAAGGAGAAAGCATCCCCCAATGATGTGATCGCCATAAACCTGGAGACCTGAAAAAAACTGCCGGCAAAATAAAATACGGCACACAGCAGAAATCCGGTAAGCAGGGCACAGAACAAGTAAAAAAGAAAATTTACGCTTGAGGTAATCCGGGATGCCAGCAGGTTTTCGTTGCGCTCCTGCACCGAAAAGATCTTGGCAAATGAAAAATAATCGAGTGTTAGCTGGGGATTGGTTCGCAACAGTGTAAGCCAGAAAATCAGCAAGACAGAAACGGCGATTACAACAAAATTCCTGAAGAATGTAGGCTTTCTGGCCAATGCTGTAACCTGGGAAGGAGCCGGCAGGTTATCCGCATAAACAATGGTGGTCGACATTTGCGCCAATCCGCCCGGGGTGTAAATGCCAATCCATAGATGTGGGGAGTAACGTTTGGACAGGCTGTCCAGGTCAAAAATGTGTGACTTACCTGCATAAATCAGTTTGCCATTGACGAACAAACTAAACGGGGCGGAGTCCTCCACTGAAAGGTGGTGGCCTGGAAAGCGAGACACTTCGATTTCAAAATAGACAGCATCAAGCTTGTCGCTCGTGCTGGACAAGGGTTCATAACCATTTGTGGTGTGCGCCCTCCAATCGGGACGAAGGTCCTTTACCACATAGGGTGCAGCCAGGCCGATTTGACAAACGAAGAGAAGGAGGAGAATGCGTAGCACGGGTCAAAAATATTCCAAAGCAGCACCAATACCGAAAAAACTATTCGCAAATTCACGCATGGCCGGACTTTACCTTCACATTCCCTTCTGTCGTCAGGCCTGCTATTACTGTGACTTTCATTTTTCGACGGATACCCAT
>DNZD01000231.1 GCA_003504855.1 Cytophagales bacterium | reverse complement strand
ACGTATCTACTGCCGAGGCCTATGCCGGAATAACGCCGCAGATTCCTTTAGTTGGGCTGGACACACTCCTTCAAACATCTGTTTCGGTGTGGAAAGACAAACTGCAGAATGATTTTGAGCCATCTGTTTTTGCACGTTATCCCGTAATCGCAGCCATCAAGAAAAGATGTTACGAAGTGGGAGCTGTATATGCATCCATGAGTGGGTCCGGGGCAACGGTGTTTGCCCTGTTTGACCGGGAAGTATCCTTATCGGGAGAATTTACAGACGCGTGGTGCTGGTCGGGGTGGTTGTAAACCGTCGCTTGATATAGGGATAGATCAGCACGGAACAGAGGATGATGAAAGTTCCGAGGTAGAAGTTGAAGTCCATTCTTTCCGAATCTCCAAAAACCAGCATGGCCATGATGATCCCATAGATCGGTTCCAGGTTCAGGGTTAGTTGGAAGAAGAATACGCTGATTCGTTTCATCAGTTCCACGGCAGCTGAATAGGCATAAACCGTACACAATCCACCCAGGAGCAGGATCCACAGCCAATCCCAACCAACAGGAAGTGCAGGGATGCCTGGGTGCTCGCCGGTGAAATAGGCATAGCAGGGAATGAAGCCTGAGATCAGTATGGCGGCTCCGATCATTTCATAAAGAGTGATCGCGTGTGAACTAATACGTTTCACCATCAGCGAATTGACAACTGAAAAAATGGCGCAAGTAAATCCTGAAACCACGCCAAGGGTAAGGCCTACCGCATAATTTGAATCGAAAGCGAAGATGATGTACAATCCCGCCAGCACCACGAACCCAAAAATTACTTCAATGTATCTCAGGGGGTAGCGTTTGACGAGGGGTTCCAGCAAAGCGGTCCACAGACTCGCAGTAGCAAAACCAACAAGACTCACCGAGACATTGGATACCCGGGCGGCCAGAAAAAAAGTCAACCAGTGGATGCCTACCACAGCGCCTGTTATCAGCAATCGAAAGATATCTCCCCGGGCCACCCGAAATGATTCTTGTCGGTACAGTATAACCACTGCCACGCCAACAGCGGCAATCAAGGTGCGGTACAGCACCATGTCTATGGCTGGAATGGATACCAGCTTGCCCAGGATGCCTGTAAACCCAAACAGGAAGACGAGCAGGTGCAACTTCAGCGCATCAGCAGTAGAAATGGTCATCGTGGGGTGAAATAGTACAGCACACCAGACAGGATTGAAAAAATAACGTTGGGTATCCAGGCGGCTACGATCGGAGTAATCTCACCCGCTTCGGCAAAGGTGCGTGAAAGCATAAAGAACAAGATGAATATGAATGCCATGACGAATCCCAATGCGATCTGAAGTCCGGTCCCGCCGCGGCTTTTTCTGGAAGACACCACCACGCCCATAAACACGAGTACAAAGGTTGTAAATGGGGATGCAAAACGGATCTGTTTGTCCACTTCATACATCTGTACGCCGGAGGCGCCGCGGAATTTTAGCTTGGCGATATGTGCATTCAGTTCTGGTATGGTCATGCCATCATAACTTCGTTCCTGTGCTTCAAAGTCTTTGGGTGATATGGCAAGCGCGGTGTCGAGGGCTTCGCCGGATGACTGCAGGTGTTTGAGGTCACCGGCAACGGCTCCGGTAAAAATGCTATCCACTTTTTTCAGCTTCCAGTAACGCAACGTCCATTTCTGTTTAACAGAGTCCCACTGCAATTGATCAGAGGTAAGCTTTTCTACCAACTGATTGTGATTGAATTTTTCAAGGCTGAACTGATATCCGATATTGGATACGTTGTTGTAGCTCTGAATAAACATGTAGACGTTTGGAGCTATCTGCAGGTGAATATTTCGCGCCTCGAAGTAATATCGGTTGTTGAAGTATTGCAACTCAAAGGCCAATCGACCTTTGGTGGCATTGGGAATCACCCATCCATTTAACACAAAACTGATGGATCCGATGACCAGGGAGGCAATGAAGTAGGGCAGGAGCAACCGGCGAAAGCTTACGCCGCTACCGAAGATGGCTATGATTTCCGTGTGCCCGGCCAGCCGGGAGGTCACGTAAATAATGGCAATGAAAATAGTGATGGGAGTGATCAGCCCCATCACCCAGGGGATGAAATCCAGGTAATAGCCAAGTACCGTATTGAAGTCCAGGTGGTTCTTGGCAAACTTGTCCATTTTCTCGGTGATGTCAATTACCGTGATGATGGCCATCAGGATGAGCACCACAAAGAAGAAAGTGGTCAGGATTTTTTTCAGGATGTACCGGTCAAGTATTTTCATGGTGCATCGTGAAGCTGAGCGGATAGGGTTGACATTATTTCGGGGTTCAGCGCCGTGCGGACACCGTTTTAACCATTTTGTTTTTCCAGGCTGCAAACTGGCCTTCCTGTATTTTCTGGCGGGCTTGCCCCACCAGCCAAAGATAGAAGGTCAGGTTATGGATAGAAGCAATTTGCGCGCCTAAAATTTCCTTGCTGATGATCAGGTGTCGGAGGTATGCTTTGGAATAGGCGGTGCTGACGTATCCACCCAGGGCTTCGTCGATGGGCGACAAGTCATCTTTCCATTTTTCGTTGCGGATGTTGATGATTCCTTCCGTGGTGAAGAGCATGCCGTTTCGGGCGTTGCGGGTGGGCATTACACAGTCGAACATATCCACGCCAAGGGCTATGGATTCCAGAATGTTTTCGGGTGTGCCCACGCCCATGAGATAGCGCGGTTTGTGGACGGGAAGTATGCCACAGACCAATTCAGTCATGGCGTACATGTCTTCATGGGGTTCACCCACTGACAAACCACCTATAGCGTTGCCCGGCTGATCCTGGGATGCAATAAATTCAGCGGACTGTTTTCGCAAGTCAGGGTATACACTGCCTTGTACAATGGGAAACAACACCTGTTCATAGCCGTACCGGGCCGGTGTGCTGTGAAAGTGCTGGACGCATCGCTTCAACCAGTCGTGGGTGATGGACAATGAATTTTTGGCGTAACTGTATTCGCAGGGATATGGTGTACATTCATCAAATGCCATGATGATGTCAGCACCGATGGACCGTTGAATGTCCATCACGCGTTCGGGGCTGAAAAAGTGTCGTGAACCATCTACATGTGATTGGAAGGTGACTCCTTCCGGCTTTATTTTCCTGCTTTCGGAGAGAGAATAAACCTGGTATCCGCCGCTGTCGGTGAGAATGGGGCGGTGCCAGCCATTGAATTGGTGGAGGCCACCTGCTTTTTCAAGCAGTTCGAGGCCGGGCCTGAGATAGAGGTGATAGGTATTGCCGAGAATAATCTTTGCGTTGATATCCTGCTCCAGTTCTCGCTGATGCACAGCCTTCACCGATCCGGCCGTTCCCACCGGCATGAAAATGGGGGTGGGGATGTCGCCATGGTCTGTTGTAAGTACGCCTGCCCTGGCTTTGGATTGGGGGTCAATATGTTGAATATCGAATTTCATGCGGGCGCAAAGATACGTCGCACCGGTCGTTTTGTTGATTTGCCCCTTTTGTCGGCCGGTGTGGTCGGTCGCTGACAAATTCGCCTATCTTTGCCGGTTCTTAACGAATTTTTGGGTTGATTTCTGTCTTAGTTACTATCGCCTGGGTCGTCCTTGTCATTCAGTTTTGTTACTGGGTGGCCTGGTGGATCGCATTTAATCGATCGAAAAGTGTGCCCGCCTCAGCATTGCCGCCCTTGTCGGTGATTGTCTGCGCCCATGATGAGGAGCAGAATTTGCGGGCACTCATTCCCTTGCTGCTGGCACAAACGTATCCTGAATTCGAGCTGATTATCGTGGAAGACCGCTGTAATGACGGTACCTATGACTACCTGTTGCAGGCCACGAAGGACTATCCCCGGCTCCGGATGGTGCGGGTGCAGCACCTGCCACCGCATGTAAATGGAAAAAAATTCGCCCTCACGTTGGGCATCAGGGCCGCATCCCATGATTGGATCGTATTTACAGATGCTGACTGCAGGCCCGCCAACAACCAATGGCTGCGTACCATGGCAGCAGGCTGCAGTAATGACAAACAGTTGGTATTGGGATACTCGCCCTATTTGCGTGAACCCGGCTACCTCAACAGTTTTATCCGCTTTGAATCCCTGGTCACCGCCATTCAGTTTTTTGGGGCTGCATTGCTCGGTCATCCCTATATGGGAACAGGGCGCAATCTTGCCTACCGGAAATCATTATTTCTTGATAACAAGGGCTTTAATAATTACCTGGGTCTTACGGGTGGTGATGACGATCTTTTTGTAAATCAACATGCACGGCCATCGAATACATCTGTTGTGTTGTCGCACGATGCAGTTGTTTTCTCAGTTCCGAAACGCAATTGGCGCGACTTCTACTTTCAAAAACTGCGTCACTTGTCGGTGGGAAAATATTACCATTTCGGTGATCGCGTTATGTTAGGGGTCTTTTCCTTCACATGGATTCTGAGTTGGTTGCTGGTGTTGCCGGTTTCTCTGATGCCTGCAGGACTGGCCGCCGGGCTTTGGATCGGTGTGCTGGTGCGAATGGCTGTCGTAATGACGGTGGTGTACCGCTCCTCCCGTGCTTTGGGAGACCAGTTCGAGACGTGGAAAACACCCCTTTTAGAATTTAATTATGCCATTTATTATCTTGGAACGGGACTTGTTGCGTTAGTATCCAAACGCGTGCGATGGAAGAGTTAGAAAACAGATTTTCGTCTAAAGCCCTGGAGGATTTTCAGCTGATTGACCGCGCCGTTGGCGGGGATGACAAGGCTTTTGCAAAATTGTTGCAGCGTTACAAGCGCCCGGTGTACCATATGATCCTGAAGATGGTGCGCAATGTAGATGACGCGGAAGACCTGATGATCGAATCCTTCGCCAAAGCATTTCGCAGCCTCCACCGGTTTAAGAAGGACTTCACATTCAGTACCTGGTTGTTCCGGATTGCGACAAACAATACCATTGATTTTATTCGGAAGAAAAAGATCAACACGCTCAGCATCGAGAATACATATACCGATGACGATGGTCAGTCTGTATCTCTCGACATTCAGGACGTTAACCTGGATCCGCAGGAGGAAGCCATCAAGGCACAGAAAGAAGAATTAATTCAGGTCTTTGTTGGTATGCTGCCCGCCAAATATCAGAAACTGGTGAAGCTCCGGTATTTCCATGAGTTGTCTTACGAGGAAATCGCTAAAGAACTGGATGCTCCCCTGGGAACGGTGAAGGCCCAACTGCACCGTGCCCGTGAGTTGATGTACGATCTGGTACGCAACAAGAAAGAGCACATCTGATCACGCCCTCTTTTCTTTTGGCTTAAGACCATACAAGACGCGAGTCAGCATCGTGCGCCTGATCAGGAACTGATAGAGCACGCCTACAGTTCCAAAGCAGATCACAATAAGGACCAGAAGTTTTAAGGCTATGGGCATATCCCATTGAACCACATAATATCCACTGGCCACAATGACTGTTTGGTGAAGGATGTAATAGGGATACACCGCGGGTGTTGCGTATTGCAATACCGGGTTTGTAAAGTTGAGATGTCGTTTGGCGAAACCAAGCGCAGCGAGGATGATGCTCCAGATGTGAATGGAGTCTGCAAGGGAGTAGGCGATGAGTCGGGGGCCCTCTTCTTTGGGTAGTTCGAAGTTCCACCAGAATGTCCCCATAAGCCATCCGAATGTAATCAGGGCCACGGCGAGAAAATGCCAGCGGTACGTAAGGCAGGTGTCCCAGAATGCCGGAAGGTCAGATACCCACCACCCATAGAAGAACAGCGTGATGGAGAACATGAATACAAACCAGTCTCCAAGCAGACTTCCTTGTTCTGGCCAATGAATATACAAGCTGAGATAGTACCAGGTCAGTGTAACGACCAGCCCAAATACCATCCAGGGTGAACGAAAGAGTGCGTTGGTTTTCAGTTTAAGTTCCTGCAGCGGTTTCCAGCGGAACAACGCAAATACCGGTAACAACAGATAGGTGAACACAAACAGGTAGGCCACGAACCACAAATGACTCCAGGTGAGTATCCCGTCAGGATAAGGAATGAAGTTCCACACGCCCGGGTAGAAATCAAGATAAGAGCCGCTGTAAAGTCCCCGTTGCAGTCGTTCGAAATAAACCTGTATGGGCGTGGTGAACATCATGGCAAAGAAGAGCGGGACGAAAAGGCGTACAAAGCGTTCGCCAGCAAAGGCAGCCACGGATCGGTTTTTTAGTGAAAAACTGGCGCCCACCCCGGCAATAAAGAACAAAAGGGGCAACCGCCACTGGTGCATCCACCAGATCAGGTGGTCGAGGAATCCGGAGTGCTCCTGATTTTTGATTTCCCATCCAAAGCGCACAAACGGCATTGCGCAATGGAAAAAAATAAGTAACGCGAAAGCAATTACCCGAAGCCAGTCGAGGTAGTATTGACGATTTCCAGCCTGATTCATGAACGGTTTTGTACTTCAGACAACTTGCCCGGGTGTTACCCCTATTCCCCGTCGGTAACTTTTTGCGCATTGAAATCAAACCCAGGTTTTCTGGAGTTCGGTTGCTGCCTCGAAAATAGACGACAACTTCATACTTTTTGCCGGCTGCAATTCCATTGGAGTTATCCGTGAATACCCGAACCTTGGGGCCCGGATTTTGAGGATCTCTTATCCTTTTATGTGTCATGAAAAAGTGGTTCTCGATGCAGGGTTTGCATTGGGCACCTGGCGGACAAGGCGGGCAAACATATATGTCAGTAGCATATCCAACAATTCGGACGGTATCAGACTTAGTACCCGCAAGATGGTCTATGCTTACCAACGGATACTTGCGGGGAGAGGGCTGTGCCATGAGTCCAGGGCTCAGCAACAGGATCAGGCAGATGGCTTTCATCTTTGACGGATTCTGATTGTTACATGTTATTCCGGATGATCATTACACTGCCCTGCCAGTCAGCAATTGGAACAATGCCTTCGGGTATACCTTTGGCAAATTCATCTACTGCTTGCTTTACGCCGGGCCAGTTGTGGTTGTAGTCATGTACCATAATGACGCCATGTGGGGCCAGGCGGGGATAAAAATATTTCAACCCGGCCAGGGTAGGTTGATACAAGTCGGCGTCGAGGTGCACAAAGGCAAATACCGGCTCGTGGATATTTGACGCAGTATCCGGAAAATAGCCGCGGTGGAAAATGATGTTATCATTGCCTTTGATCAATCCTTTGACTTCATCCACCGTGGTGTCAGAGAAGTCAACTTCGTCGGCCGCTGATGGTTTATTGGCCATGTCCGCTTCCGGAAATCCCGAAAAAGTATCAAACAAGTGCAGGCGTCGGGATGGATCAAGGTGATGCAGTATTTGGGCCGTTTCGCCTTTATAAACACCCACCTCGGCGAAAGCACCTGGAACGCGTTGAACCAGTTCACCGGGTGGGTCGACGTCAAAAGTATACAGCCTTACCTTGTCGCGGTAGGTGCGCTCAATCCTCACCAGTGGAGCGGGTAAGGAATGGTTGACCATGCCTTCTTCCCAACTCCAGGGCTTGCTGATTTTATACGACCACTTGGCGCCAAAATACTGCCAGCCAAGCGCGATAAAGATCAATACAAGTATTACATTAATTATATCCAGAAGGGTAATGCCGAATAGGAGCATGGAGCAGATTGATGGTACAAGGTACAACCAGGCGGGGAGTCTTGCCAGAAGCGGTCTGGCTTAAAACACTTCGCCCAGGTTGAGGAAGAATCCCTGACTTCCGCCGGCACCAAAACCATAGTCGATGGCAACATTCGTTTTGGAGTGCTTGTTGAATTTGAGTCGTAAGCCTGCGCCGCCGGCAGGAGCAATCACTTCAAATTTGTTGGTGGGCCATTCGGAAACTGTCTGGGCATTCATAAAGACTACGCCACCGATCAGTCCGTTGTGGGTTATCTTGAATCGATACTCTGATTCGAGGTACAATAGGTTTTTTCCCCGGAAGCGACCTTGGATATACCCCCTGCCCATGTTGTTGTATGGATCCCATCCAGTGCTGGGGAGATCCAGGTAAGGTGGATTACCGGCCAGTGTGAGCCAGTTAAAACTCCAGAAAGCAAGCACATTATCGCTGTTTCGTGGAAATGAATAGTATTTGCGGATGTCCATGCGCAACGATTGCCAATGCTGATCACTACCCATCCACGTCGCATTGTCGCGCAGGAGGATATTGACGTAGGTTCCTTTGCCTGGATTGATAGAATTATTGCGGTCGTCGAACATGATGTTGAGTGTAAGTCCTGATGAAGTGGTTTTATCCGGCAATCCATAAAGTTGTGCATCCGAAACGGCAAAAATGTCGGTGCTCGATTCGCTGATGTTCCAGTGATAGTCCAGGCTATAGCCGAGTCCGCCATAGAAATTCGGGGCAATTTTCTTGAGTACGGCCTGGTACAATCGCAGGTAAGAATAATCCTGATCGAAGGAATTGTTTAAATCGGTATGCCCGCCAAGTCCATAGGTCTTTTGGGGATACTTGAGGTACC
>DNZD01000339.1 GCA_003504855.1 Cytophagales bacterium | reverse complement strand
CCTTGCGTACCGTAGGCGTTCCGTATCCGGATGGCTACGAAGAGCAAGCCAATGCCGACCTGGACAAACAGGCAGCGAAAATCTCCGAGAGCCTGAAAATGGAAGGCTATGAAGTAGCCCCTGAAGCAGAGATCGTGGCGCTCATAGCTTACCTGCAACGGTTAGGTATGGATGTGAAGTCAGCCAAGACGGCCGAAGTAAACAAATAACCCTCAACCCGGAAACCATGTATAAAGAAGTTCTCCAAGGTGTTGACAATGTGGCAATCTGGCCGATCATATCATTTGTGATCTTCTTCACCTTTTTTATTGTGCTCCTCTGGTGGGCCCTCACCGTCGACCGCGGCTTTGTCCGCAGCATGAGTGAGTTGCCCCTCGAAGACGGTACCGACATCAATCAACCTGCTAATACAACTTCACGGCTATGAAAAGAATCCTTTCCCTTTTTGTGTTCCTGTCGGCAGCATTGACTGCTGGCGCGCAATCCACGCCACCTGCATCGGTGTGGGATGATCCCACACTGCTGTTCTATGTGGTAATCGGGTTCATGTTCATCGTGGTGCTGCTGGTATTGGCTGTAGCCCTCTACCTCTATCAGGTAGTGAACACCCTTGCCCAAAATGCTGCCCGTGAAAAGGCTGCCAAAGAAGGTGTAGCCTATACGCCAGAACCTGGCTTCTTTGGCCAGTTCTGGAATAGTGCCAACGACTTTGTGCCACTGGAAAAAGAAGCAACCATTGAGTTGGACCACAACTACGATGGTATCAAAGAACTGGATAATCACCTGCCACCGTGGTGGAAATGGTTATTCTACTTCACCATTGGCTTTGCAGTGGTTTACCTGATCATGTATCACGTTACCAGTTCATTGCCGTTGTCAACCGGTGAATACAATAATGAGCTGGCTTACGCCGACGAGCAAGCGCGCAAGATGAAGGCTGCTAATCCAGGTCCTGCCATCGATGAAAACACCGTGGAGGTGACCGCCGATATAAAGGCCCTGGCTGATGGCAAGTCTACATTCCTCAATACATGCGCAACGTGTCACCTGCGCGATGGGGGTGGAGATATTGGCCCTAACCTTACTGATCAGTATTGGAAACACGGTGGAGGCATAAAAGATATTTTCAAGACGGTGAAGAACGGTGTTCCGGGTACCAACATGGTGGCCTGGGGCGGCGTGATGAGCCCGGAAGCGATCCGCAATGTGGCCAGTTATGTGTTGACTTTACAGGGAACGACGCCGGCGAAACCCAAGAAACCGGAAGGCACCTTGTATCAACCGGAAGTAAAACCAGCTCCTGCAGATTCAACGAAAACCACCGCAAGTTTGTAGTCCGGATGATGAACGGATCAAAGATTGAAGTTGTTGATAGGTATAGCAAGTTGAAGTAAGAAGTCAGTCTTTTATCTGTAAGGTCATGACGAACAAGCAAGCACCGGTTACCGGAAATTTATACGAGTACGACGAAGAGTTTAGAAACACGCTTTCCACCGTTGACGCGGAGGGAAAGCGTGTTTGGTTATATCCCAAGCGTCCCAGCGGCCCGTTCTACACCGGCCGAACCTGGCTGAGTGTTTTCCTGCTCGGCTTGTTGTTTGCCGGTCCGCTCATCCACATCAACGGGCGACCTTTCTTTCTCTTCAATATTTTTGAGCGCAAGTTCATCCTCTTCGGTCAGATGTTCTGGCCGCAGGATTTTTTCCTCCTGGCCCTTACTTTAATCACCCTGTTCGTTTTTGTGATTCTGTTCACCGTGGCGTTCGGCCGTCTCTGGTGCGGATGGGCCTGTCCTCAAACGTTATTCATGGAGATGGTGTTCCGTCGCATTGAGTACTGGATTGAAGGGGATGCCAACAAACAGCGTCGTTTGGATCGCATGCCCTGGGATACGGACAAGATTCTGAAGAAAACGGCCAAGCACGCTATATTCCTCTCCATTTCCATTCTGATTGCGCATACATGTATGGCGTACCTGATTGGCGTGGATGAAGTAGTGAAGATCGTTAGTCAGTCACCCACCGAACACCTTGGCGGATTTCTCGGACTGTTGTTCTTTACCGGCATCTTTTATGGTGTGTTTGCCAAGTTCCGTGAACAGGCATGTATTGTGGTTTGTCCGTACGGTCGATTGCAGAGCGTTTTGTTGGTAAAGGATTCCATCGTAGTGATGTACGACTGGCTGAGGGGTGAGCCACGTGCCAGAATCAAGAAGGAAGCAGGTACTGAAGCAAAAGGAGATTGTATCGACTGTAAATTGTGTGTTCACGCCTGTCCTACGGGAATTGATATCCGCAATGGTACCCAATTGGAATGTGTCAACTGCACGGCTTGTATTGACGCATGTGATGACATTATGGTAAAAGTGAATAAACCCAAAGGGCTCATTCGCTATTCATCGTACAATGCAGTTAAGGACGGCAAACAGAAATTATTCACACCCCGAATTGCCGGATATATCTTCGTGCTGACTTTGCTTATGTCGGTGCTTGGGTATTTGATCTTTACCCGGAAAGACATTGAAATGACGGTGTTGAAAGTGCCGGGCAGTCTGTATTCCCGCACCGACGATGGTCAGATCACCAATATGTATAATATTGAGTTTGTTAATAAAACCTTTGAGGACGTGCCCCTGGAGTTGAAGATTGAAGCACCCGCTTCTGCGTCACTGCTCCGGGTAGGTGGTCCGGACATTGTAGTGCCCAAGGAAGGAATTCTCAAAGGCCTGTACATGATTAAAATGCCTCCTGAGGAAGTGAAGACCATGAAAATGGTGGTGGAATTGGGAGTATATGAAAAGGGTAAACGCATCGCAGGAACAAAAGCCCGGTTTATCGGCCCCATGAAGAGTGCTGCAAATCAGAAAATGCTCCGTGAGCAGGAGAAAGAACACCAGGAAAAAGAAAAAGAAGAGAAGGAGAATCATTAAATTCGTTTGCCATGAATTTCGGTAAAGCCATTGTGCTGTCATTTGTACTCTTCGCCTTGTTTATCGGGGTGCTGGTAACCGTGTGTGTCCGACAGGATGTGAGTCTTGTATCCAAAGATTATTACCAGCAGGAACTGGACTACCAGCAGAAGCTCAACAAGTTGAATAATGCCGTTGACCTAAAGACGCCACCGGAGATCACAGCGAATGCGGGACACGTATCTGTTGTGTTTGGTGAAACGAGTATTGAAGGAGGCGAGCTTAAACTTCTTCGCCCTTCGGATGCGAGACTCGACCGTCGCTTTGCCCTGGCACCGGCCATCGGTAAGCAGGAGTTTGATGCTGCCACATGGGAACCGGGCTTGTATCGCGCATCCCTCACGTGGACTTCAGGCGGCAAGGACTACGTACTTGAAAAGACAATCGTATTCTGAATGTTTTATACTGCAATCATCATGGGGTTGGCTGGCAGTCTGCATTGCGCAGGCATGTGCAGTCCGCTGGCCATGGCGATAGCTAAAGCGAATCCATTTATGTTGTCCCGGGTAGTGTACAACGTGGGGCGGATATTTACCTATGGATTGCTGGGCGCCCTCGTGGCCGCAGCCGGATCATTGGTGCAACTCGCTCCCTATCAGATGGCCGTTTCACTTACACTGGGTGCCTTATTCATTTTGCTGGGGTTCAGTGGAATTTCGAGGGTGAGAATACCAGTTGTATCAGCAGGCATGGAGCGCATGACCTCATGGCTCAAGCGACTTTTTGGTGCAGCACTGCAAAGCAAATCCTCCATGGCAACCTTTGCCCTGGGTATGCTAAATGGCTTGCTCCCTTGCGGACTCACTTATCTCGCACTGAGTGCCTGCCTTATTCTGCCGAATACGCAGGAAGGATTTTTGTTCATGCTGTTTTTTGGTGTGGGCACCTGGCCGGTGATGATCGGAATGACCTGGATCCTGAATATCGGATTTATCAAGCGGGCCCTTAACCTCGGCCGACTATCCCGGGTTGCTTTAATCTTCGTCGGTTGTTTATTGGTAGGTCGCGTCTGGATGACGCATCAGCATGAAACTGCCCCGCTCGCCACTGGTTCCGTCGAGGCCGTTTGTAAGTAGATCAACTCTATTTTCCTGAATTTTCGACTGGCAACACGAGCCTGACACAACTTCTTCATACGCGTGGCGTTGAATAACCTCATGAAGGCGTTATTCTTATTTTCATTCCTGCTCATCTTTCACTGCTCATCGGCACAGACCTCGACTGTTGCCCCTAATGATACCTGTCGTAAGATTGATGCGTACCTGACCCAACTCAGCCGGGAGAAGAATTTTTCAGGCGGCTTGCTCATCCTGAAAAACGGAAAGAGAATTTTCAGCAAGGGATACGGATGGGCCAACCAGGAAACGAAAACTCCCTTTACTCCGGAGACCCTGGCTTCCATGGGCAGCATTACCAAAGCATTTACCGCTGCGGCGATACTCACACTTGTCGAGCAGGGTAAGCTGAACCTGGATGACCCGCTCACAAAATTCTTCCCATCTGTGCCTGCAGAAAAGTCGGGGATCACAATTCATCAATTACTGACCCATTCGGCCGGCTTCCGCGAATTCCTGACCGGTGATACCGGAGACTACGAGAAGATCGAGACAGATCAATACCTGGCAAGGGCATTTAAAGAGCCTTTGGCCTTTGTGCCTGGTTCTAAATCCATCTATACCAATGTTGGGTACAGCCTGCTGGGTATCATCATCGAACAAATTTCAGGACAGGAGTATGAGCAATATCTTAAGATGGCAGTGCTGAAGCCTATGGGTATTGAAGGCATGGGATATCAATTTCCGCCCAATCATCCGGAACGGATCGCTGTTGGATATCAATTGGGTAAGCCCTGGGGTACACACCAAACTAAGTTTCAACTGGCTGGCGGTGGACCTTATTGGAACCTCAAGGCCAACGGTGGTCTGGAAGCCTCTTTGAATGACATGGAAAAGTGGATCACCGGAATCAGTAAACACACCGTGTTGTCTCCCGCGATGACGGCCAAGATGTTTTCGCCCCTGGTCAGGGAAGAAGGTTACGAAGGCCGATCCTTTTTTGGCTATGGCTGCAACGTTTCTCAAAGTCGCAGGAACACAAAAATGATTGACAATGGAGGCAGCAACAATATCTATTTTGCACGATTGATTCGATTGCCAGAGGAAGGGGTTGTATTTTATATGGTAACCAATGAGAGCACGATGGGCACCGATAAAGTTCTGCCCAACGTAACTCAACTTTATTTTCTGGGTGCGATTCAACAGGATGCCATGACCCAGCGGCCAAGGTTTGAACATCCCATGTCGGCGAAGATATACGAGTTGTTGTCAAATAATCCTGTTCAATCGTTGGGTGAGGAGTTGACAAAACAAAACCTGAATGTCGAGGATGACATGATCCTGTTGGATGTAGGGCAGAATCTTATTCAGGAGGGAAAGTCAGAAAAAGCCAGAATCCTATATGAATACTATACCCGATCGTTTCCGAATATTGTAGTTGCCTGGAATGACCTCGGAGATGTTTATCGGTCGCTGAATCGGGAGGCAGAGGCCAGGAAATGTTATCAGCAGGCCCTCATCCTTCGCCCCGGTAATCCCCGTGCCAAAGCGGCGTTGGGTATAAAGGACTAATGCCCGGATTGTTTGGGTAATTGGTTTTCTATATTCTTCAACTGGTTCTCACAGAAGACAACCAATTCATTGGCCTCAGTCACTTTTTCGGCCAGTTTGTCCAGGGGAATGTCATTGCCTTCGAGTTGCCCAACAATCTTTTCAAGTTTATCGAAGGCTTCGTTATAGGTCAGTATCTTTTTCATGGATTTTTCGGGTTACGGTGCTTTCGATGCGTTCGTTCAGAAAACGGGCTTCAAGTGTATCTCCAATATGAATGTTTCCGGGATCGGTGATGATTTTACTGTCCTTCATCAGGATGACGAATCCCCTTCGCAACACCTCCTCTGGACTGGCCAGTCGCACCAGTCTTTTTATTTCGTTGAGCCGGTTGTGGGCCGAGCGGAAGATCTCAGACACGGCCACGTTCATTCGGTCTTTCAGGCGGATTACTTCATTTTCAAAATCAAAATTGTGGTCCACCAGAAAGGAGGCCGCTTTCGTCGGGGTTTTCATTTGTCGCGCCATCAAATCAACAATGCTGGTGTTGCGGTCATGTCCAATTCCGGTAATCACGGGAATGGGAAAAAGGGCAACGGCCCGGGCCAGTTCGTATTCATCGAACGGTTTGAAATCAGTGGCTGACCCGCCACCCCGCACAATAACAACCACATCAAATATTTTTGATTGTAATGCAATGGCCTCAAGTATACGGATGATTCCCACGTGGGCTTCATCTCCTTGTATGGGGGTCAGGTATTCCGTCACCTGATAAACATATTGGTGCTTGTTCTTCCTTAATTCTTCATTGAAGTCGCGCTGCCCGTCTGAATTGGGCGCTGTGACCAAGGCAACACGCTGCACCAACATTGGGAGACGCAGGGTCTGGTTGAAGGTCCTGAACTCACCGTCGACAGCAACAATGTGATCCGGGTTCTCGGTAACCAGCCGGTTGAGCGTTCGCTGTCGTTCAAGCTCCAGTGTACTGAGGGTGAAGGCATAGTCGATGGCCTGTACTTCCAGCGAAAGCCCAAAGCGTGGGTGAAACTTAACCTTGACGAGACAGATGATTTCAATGCCATCCTGAAATCGCTGACCGGTGGCTTTTTCGAATTGCTCAATATGCTGATACCCCTGCGACCAAAATACCCCGCGTATTTCGGCAGTAAGCGCTCCGTTTTCTTTTTCGACAAACTTCAGATAACACCTTCTCAGATTTTCCTGACGGCGAACATCCGTTACGGTAGCCTTCACCCACCAGACTTCCCCCGCGAAGCGAATCTCCAGGGTATCCTGAATCTGCTCGGCCAGGGAAGAAAGTTTGATGGGATTAGGCACGTATTCGGGCATTTTGGCAACCTGATATCCAGGTGCCGTAACTTATCTAATGATGTCTTGCAATTTCTTCAGAGCATCCTGATTGGGCTGGGTGCTGAGTGTCTCAACAACCCCTTGTTTTTCGCGGGTGGTAAGCCGCCAACTCAATGAAGCGCGAGCATTGTGCTGACGGATACTGTCCATCTTCTGCAAAATGGGAACATAGCTCGTAGGCATATATTGAATATCTACCCGATCAATGTTCCCTTTGAACCAGGAACGCGCATAACCAACAAGGTTGTCGTTGGTGATATCCTGAAAATTCTCAAAGTTATTATACACGCTCGCGATGGGTTGCGTGATATCGTCGATGAGGGTATTTCCCTGCTGTTCTGCAATGGGGGAGAGTTTGGGGGAGTCTCTGATTGAAACAATAACGATACCATCGGTGTTCGCAGCAATCCATTCCCGGAAGGAGTAGATAAAGCGCACGGCATCGCTGATGCCAAAATTGTCAGAGATGCCTGCGTCCATGATTTGAATGGGAGGTGCTGTTGGCAGGGTGGTGTTGGGAGTGATGTAGGGAAAGGTGGCACTCATGCGAAGGGCTGAAAGGAACCGCAGGTTGCTTCCGCCGTGTTCGGCAAACAATTGCTGAAAATCAATCCCACTCAGTTTGGGATTATCATAGGTGGGAAAATTTAGAATTTCAGAGTTAAGGAAGGAAACAGGTTGGGGTGAGATATAGAGTTTCCGACCATCGTTGATAATGGTGGGAGAGAAGATAATCATGGGCACGGTGGCTTTCATTTCCGGTTCGCGGTAATCCGTGAGGGTTTTATCCATGAAGTTCTCCGTGTCGATATTCAGTTGTTCTTCAAAGGTGTAGCCACGGTCCCGGGAATAGCGCTGACCCTGGTATTCAAACTTCGTAAGGCCCACAAACAAGTCATTGGCCAGCAAACTGAAAATCAAAGGATTGAGGTTGTCTGTCGCGATCTTGCGCTGATG
>DNZD01000324.1 GCA_003504855.1 Cytophagales bacterium | reverse complement strand
GGTGGCGGTGAATTACAACATCAATCCCATACACGCTGGTGAATTTCATCCCCAAACCATCAAAGTCCCAGATCATCCGGTGCGCTACGAATTATATGCAGTGGGAAGCCTGGGGATGGTGACCACCTTTGCAGAAATGAACGACCGCAACTTTTATCGACTGGCCGGTTCATTCAGTCTGGATGGCGCGCGCCACTACAGCCTTCGTGGAAAATACGGAGTCGGGCTGGACTGGACGTATGATGAATCACTGAAAGTATTGTACAAAAACAATTACCCATCCGGAGACGTGCCCTTCTCCGTGTTGAACTGGTACGGCATGCATGGATCACATGAATATATGATTCATCGCTGGACCATCATCACCCAGGCCGGCGTGAACCTGAAACAGGTGGGTGACAAAGGCGCATGGTATGGCAGGCTTGGCGTAAGATATGATCTCACCCAGTCCGTATTCTTAAGGCTCGGCCTGCGCGTGTACGGTTCTGTCGTGTCGGACTTTATTGAATGGGGCGTAGGGTATAGCTGGTACCGGTACAAATAAGCTTTACTCTACAATCACCTTCTTCAGGTAGAATCCCTGCGGATCAACCTGCGGCAATGTCTTCGCCTGAATGGTGATCCCCTCCTTACCCACCATCATCGGCAATAGTCGGCCATCAACCATCACTTCAATTGGCAGGGTCATATCCAGATTCGTCACCCGAAGCAAATATGAGTTATCGGACTTCTGTTTAAGGCTGAATTCCAACTTATCAGTAGTGCGGAGGAAAAGATCAAACAACGGCTTCAGGTTTCTGGCGGATGCATTGCTGAACAAATGCTCCACATCGTCAGTGGTGATCATATTGTCGTAGGTGGTGGCAGGATCGGTGGCCAGTTTTTTCAGGGCCGGGAAGAAGACACTGTCGCCGATCACATATCGGAGGGTGTGCATGAACAAAGCGCCCTTTCCATATATATCACCCTGATAGGTATCATCTGAATCAACTACTTCGCCCTGAACGATCGGTTTCTTGTTGGATGTATTCCTGGCCGTTTCGCGCATGCGCTTGCGGTACGCCTCCTCGCCGTCCATGTCGCGGATGTACAACGCGTCTCCAAAACTGCAGATACCTTCCTGGATCCACATGTGTGCCCAATCCTTGTTGGTGACTTTGTTGGCCCACCACTCATGACCGAACTCGTGGTTCAACAGCCAGTCGAAGTCCTGCCCTCCCACCTGCGTGTACCGGAATTTGTTTCCGTAAGCAATGGACGATTGATGCTCCATCCCGAGGTGCGGTGTTTCCACTAATCCAATTCTCTCCTTGGCCCAGGGATATTCACCAAAATACTTTTCGAGGATGCGTGTTGTTCGCTCCAGCATTTCCAACATATGCGGGCCTTTGGCTGCATCTTCCTCGAGGATATAGAACTCCATGGGAATCTTTGTGCCTGCCACGGAAGTATAAGGTCTGCGCACCACCGTGTACTTACCAATATTAAACACCAGACAATAATTACTGATGGTGTAGTTCGTCTTCCAATGCCACGTAGTTTTACTACCCGCGTTTTTCGAACCAATCAGCAAGCCGGGACCAACAGCCACCAGGCCTTTGGGTACGGTGATCCAGAGATCAGCACCTTCGTTAGGCTCATCGCTGGGATGATCTTTGCAGGGAAAGAAAATCTTACCACCCTCTGATTGACAAGTAATGGCCACCCAAGGGTTGCCTTTTGTGTCAGTTGACCATTGAAATCCTCCTGTCCACGGTGCACGTTCAGCTACACCGGGTATCCCACCGTAATTAACTTTTATCATGTGCTTTCCAGCTGGCCATGATTTGGCCGACTCCATCCGAATAATGTCATCATCGCCATGCTTGAAAGGAATAACGGTACCATCCACACGGACCTCGCTGACCTGCAGGCCATGCCACAAGTCAATCAACATGACAGAAGCCGGCGTAATAAGAACCAGTTGAATCTCGGTGAAACCCTTGATGGACTTAGCCACCGGGTCGACATCGAGGTTAATGGTGTAGTGGCGGATGTCCATATTGGCCTGTTCAGGTTTCAAGGAACCGCCTGAACGAAGGTTCTGGCCGAAAGCTCCCGCTGCGCTTAGCAACAGGATCAGGAATAAGATAGTACGCATCTTGCTGGTTGGGTTATTGACAACAAGCTACCAAAAATCAATATTTGATGTAGCGCACAATTAACTCTATTTTAGAATCCGGTATGAAATTCCTTAAGCGGCGGGAAGATACGTTTGACTACGACCTGGAACGCACGTGCGCCTCCTGTGGGTCAATCTTTCATGGCCGATACTGTTACCGCTGCGGCGAGAAGGTTATTGAACCGCATGAACGCTCAGTGATAGCCTTCCTCGACGGGCTCCTGAATGCTTTTACATTTCTGGAAGGAAGGTTCATTCGGTCCATCAAACTTCTCCTCACCCACCCGGGCCAATTGTCGCGCAACATTTCTCAGGGCAATCAGGTACCGTACATGCGCATGCTCAACTTGTTTTTTGTGGCCAACTTTTTCTATTTCTTCTTTTTTGTTTTCGATTCCTACAATTCATCCCTGGACACCCAAATGAAGTACTTTGGTTCACACAGTGAACAAGTCCGGAAATTGGTGGATACAAGAGTAAGTACTGAAGGCCTGGATCTGACCGCATTCAAAAAGAGCTATGAGGCGAACACCATCAACTTATCCAAACTGCTGCTTATTACACTGGTGATCATGCTTACCGGGCTGTTTGCCTTGCTCAACTTTTCGCGCAAGAAGCAATTTGCCGACTACCTCCTGGTGTCACTGGAGTATTACACATTTCAATTGTTGTTTGTACTCGTGATTCTTGCCAATACAATACTTCATCTGATCCGCTGGGTGTACAAAGCAACCGGGTATAACTGGTCGATACTATTGAGCGACGATGTGTTTTCTTTGTTTGGCATGGCCCTGACCATCTGGTTCCTGTACAAAGTGGAGCGGAACTTCTTCCAGCAGAAGTGGTATTGGGCATTGGGCAAGGCCATCACACTTCACTTCCTCATTGGTCAGACTATCTACCTCTACCGGATCAGTCTCTTCTACGTCACGTTCTACACAATGTAATCGTGTTTGATCCTCCGCCAAACAATCCTATTTTTGTGGCCTAATTCTTCGGCTTACGGTACGGATTCTCAAACGTGTGTTCTATAGTCTGGCGGCTCTCTGGTTGGTTGCAACGATTGCGCTTTACTTGTATCAGGACGAATTAATTTTTCGGTCTGCAAAACTTCCATCCGAATATCATTTCACCTTCGATCAACCTTACGAGGAATTCTTCCTGCCCACACGCGGAACGGATTCACTGAATATCCTTTTGTTTAAGTCAACCGCTCCTTCCAAAGGTTTGGTTGTCTACTTTCATGGCAATGCCGACAACCTGCAACGCTGGGGCAACTATGCGGTTGATTTCACCCGACTCGGCTATGACGTACTGATGCCGGATTTCAGGGGCTATGGCAAAAGCACGGGCACACCTTCAGAGGTGCAGTTGTATGCGGATGCGCTGATATTATGGGACTGGGTAAAGAAAACTTACCCGGACACTCCTATAATAATGTATGGTCGCTCCCTGGGGTCAGCTGTCGCGGCCAAACTTGCCTCCCTGCGCCCGGCCGACCAATTGATCCTGGAGACGCCTTTCGATCAACTCCGGGGCGCCGTTCCGCTTCCGCTCCAATGGCCGATGTACCTATTACCCCTCGAGCATCGCTTTCCGACCTACGAAGTGATGCACCTGGTCTCTTGTCCCATCACGATTATCCACGGCACCAACGACTGGGTAGTGCCGCTTTCATCAGCCGAAAAGCTCAGGCCTTTACTGAAAGAAACCGATCAGTTTATTGTCATTCCTGGCGGGGGCCATCGCAACCTGCGCGACTTTCCCGCATACCACGACGCGCTCGCCAAAACACTGCACTGAAATCACGGGATTTTAGTATACTTGAATACTTTGGAATCAGGTATCCTGTATACAGTGCTCATCTCCGTTGCTGTGTTGTACATAGCGATCTGTATACTATTCTACTTCTTTCAGCACCTGGTTTTCTTCCGGCCCGAAAAACTCACCCGGTCCTTTGAGTACAAGTACCCGTTCCCCTTTCAGGAACTGGACTTCGACATGGAAGATGGCGGTCGTATTAACGCGATCTACTTTCGCGTACCCAATCCCCGCGGCGTGGTATATTACCTCAAGGGAAACTCCAAGAGCATCAAAGGGTGGGGAAAATTCGCCAAGGATTTTCTGAGCAATGGATATGATTTTTTGATGATCGACTACCGGGGCTTTGGTAAGAGTCATGGAAAGCGAACACAGACCATCGTGTTCAGTGACGCACAACATGTTTACAAATGGCTCACGCAGACCTACCCTGAAAATAAAATTGTGCTCTATGGTCGCTCCTGGGGCAGCGGCATCGCGGCCCGCATTGCGTCCTGGAACAAACCGGGCCTGCTGATCCTTGACTCGCCCTACTTCAGCTTCTATTACACCATCCACCAATACCTTTTCTTTGTACCCCTCTCTCTTCTCCTTCGATACGACATCCGGACAGATCAATACCTCAAAATCACCAATTGCCCGATTCATATTATTCACGGAACCAAAGACCGGTTGATCTCCTTTTCACAAAGTGTAAAACTCAAGGCGCTCTATCCGGATAAAATTACCCTCCATGCCATTGAAGGGGCGAGACACAACAACCTCCCCGACTTTGAAGAGTTCTTTGAGGAGCTGTACCAGATTTTATACGTAAAGCCGGTAAAATCATGAACACACCGGTAACCCATACACACGATTTTGCACGCGTATTCGATATACCCGCCTACCAGGCGTCTCGTTATCCCAATGATCAGACACTGAATGATCGAAAAGAGGGTCGGTGGCAGGCTGTTTCCATCAGCTTGTTGCAGCAGCGCGTGGATGCGGTAAGTGCGGCCCTGATGGAAGATGGATATGCTGCCGGTGATAATATCCTGATTATTCCCATCATGGGTTCAATTGATTGGGTAGTCCTGGACCTGGCTTGTCAGCAAATCGGAATGATCGTTGTCCCGGTTCATCCCACGGCTCGGGCAGAGGAATTCCAACTCATCCTTTCCGAAACGGAGGCCCGATGTTGGGTAAGTGCCGACGAAACCCTTTATCAAAAATTTCAGTCCTTCGCGCCAGACTTTAAACATGGCTATCACCTAACTGTCACTGGCGACCGATACTTTAAACCACTGAAGGCCTCTACACCGGATGCTGACAGTTTATCAAGGGTCCGGGAACGAATGAGCGCCATCTCAGATACCGACATCTTTACCATTTTGTATACATCGGGAAGTTCAGGCAAACCGAAGGGTGTTCAATTGTCCCATCGCAATGTCGTACACAACATCAAGTCTATTCTGGCCCTGCTTCCCCTCGAGCCGGGCAATCGCGTGTTAAGTTTTCTGCCCTTCAGTCATGTCTTCGAGCGAACGACCTGCTATGCGTACCTCGCATTTGGAGTATCTGTATACTTCAGTGAGCGCAAAGAAACTTTCGCACAGGACTTTCATTCGGCCCGGCCATTATTTTGTACCAGCGTGCCCCGCGTGCTTGAAAAGATGGTGGAGTACCTGGAAGAAGAGATGGTCCGGCACAACGTCCTTAAAAAGAAAATTATTCAATGGGCCATGTCCATCGGCAAAAAGTATCAACACCGCCGCAACCCGGGCCTGACGTACAGGCTGCAGCTGGCAATGGCACGCTTGCTGGTGTTACGGACCTGGCGAAGACAATTGGGAGGATCTATCCGATACATTGCCGTGGGCGCCGCATCCTTGCGTCCGGAGATCGGCCGCCTCTTCTCCGCCGCAGGTATTCTGGTAGTAGAGGGATATGGCATGACCGAAACATCACCCATCATTACCATGAACCGGTATGAGCCGGGACTAAACCGATTTGGCACCGTAGGCCTGGCCTTGCCGGGTGTAGAGATCAGGTTGGAGGACATGAATGAAGAAGGTGAAGGGGAGATATTGGTAAAAGGTCCCAACGTCACGCCCGGGTACTTCAGGCAGGAAGCCCTCACCCGTGCCGCCTTCACGGAAGATGGATGGTTCCGTACCGGCGATGTGGGCAGGTGGGAACATCAGCGGTTTCTGAAAATCACGGACAGGAAGAAAGACATCTTCAAGACCAGCGCCGGAAAGTACATCGCCCCGCTCCCCCTGCAACAGCATTTTTGCACATCGCCATTCATTCAGCGATGTCTGATCATTGGATTCCAAAGACCTTTTGTCACCGCATTGCTGGTCCCCAACTTCGCGCACCTTGAATTGTGGTGCCAGGAACAGGACATCCACTGGACAGCACCGACATTCATGGTACACAACATCCGGGTGCGGGCCAAGTATGAACAAGAGATTGACCTGCTCAATGGTGAATTACCCAACCACGAGCGTGTTCGCAATTTTGTTTTGTGCCATGAAGAGTGGACCACGGAGAATGGAGAGATCACGCCTACCCTCAAACCCGTGCGACACCAGTTGATGGAACATTACAAGAACGATATTGAAAAAATGTACTCCTGATTTGCTATGATCTTACACGTTGCTGAACAATCCGAATGGAACAAACAGGAAACTGACGCCTTCTATCAACCTGCAGGATTTGCGGCTGAAGGATTCATTCACTGCTGCTCGCAAGCGCAACTGGCGGGAGTGTTGCAACGGTATTACGCCAACCGCAAAGACCTGATACTCCTTACCCTCGATGAAGGGCGGCTTAACGCCCGTTTACAATATGACCAGGCCCCCAACGGAGAATTGTTTCCACATGTCTATGGC
Source organism: Cytophagales bacterium (assembly GCA_003504855.1). Taxonomy (GTDB): domain Bacteria; phylum Bacteroidota; class Bacteroidia; order Cytophagales; family Cyclobacteriaceae; genus ELB16-189. The sequence continues at coordinate 22,090 of DNZD01000324.1, read as the reverse complement.
CCGATCAACAAATCAGCGATCGTGAGTTTGTCGGCTGTCGCCGGATGATCACTTTTGCAATTCCTTAAGCAGCGCGTTACGGCGCTTGAGGATGAAATCAAGTGAGCGGTCCATATCCGCCATCGCTTCCTCCTCAATCCATGGTTCTTTGCCCAGAAATAAGGAGGCACGTCCCTGATCACCTGCACCCAACGTATGTAACTCGCCACGAACCTGAAATGCAAACCGGGAGATGGTGGCCTCGTCAAGGTCGGTGAGCAAATCCTTGAACGACTCCAGGTAGTGGGCGTAGAGTACTTCATCGGCAGCAATGGCACGGTCCAATGGATCTTCGCTGGAGAAGATGTACTTGCTCTTGAATCCTTCCACCGCATTGCGCGCTGCCATACCCTCATGCGGCACCGGACGGAGGATATCATCATAGTCCCAGGGTATCACCTCATACCGCCCATCGTTGGGTGAGATATAGAGGTACAACTCATCGGCATAATCGCCATTCATGATGAGATAGTTAAATGCGATCCATTTGAAATAGTGATCCAGGTTGACCTTCGCATTTAGTCGATCATACAAGGACTGGCCATGAAGTTTATTGATATCATCATACACGGACGTGAACTGCACCTTATACTTTTTAGCATCCTCCTTCGAAGGGGTTTCAATGTATTCATCCGCGACAGTATGATCGATACCGCGTCGAAGCAAATAGGGACTCTTAATAGCTGACGTAATGTAGTGCCGTGGTTTCTCCACCAGCAGATAAATACCCTGGGGCTGATCGTTGATCCACACGGGGCTATAAGTCTGCACCAACGGGAACAACGACACATGCTGCATACACAAAAACGCCCATCGGTTGTGCCACAGGTTCTTGTCCATGACCAGATTGAGCAAATCAAATTTCTTCAGGCTGGTTGCTTTCCCTCCGATGAGCACTTTCACCGCATGGTTCAGGTCTACCGACAGGGACTTGTGCTCAAAGGTGAGGGAGTTGTTACCGCGGCTGTGTATCTCCTTTACTTTAGCTGTGTCGCCGTGCACAATCAATACCGGATTTTTCAGGGTCAACTTTCGTCCCTTGCTTTGCAGCAATCCGGTGTACTGTCCGGATGAAATCCGCAGCCGCATTTCAGGAAAATCATCCAGTGACTGTGCGAAAATGCCGGTGTGGGCAATGAGCACCAACCATATCCCGGACAGGAAGATAGATTTCTTCATAAGTAATGAAGTTATTCAATTAATTGCTGTCCGACAAGGGCACAAAATCCTGAAACCCGTTGATCCCTTGCTTGATTTATTCTTACTTTTGAAAAAATTAAATCCAACGACTATGTCAAAAGGACAAGACAAAAAGAAGGAAGAAAAAAAGAAGCCCGCCAAGACCATGATGGAAAAGCGGGCAGAGAAGCGGGCCAAGCGCGAAGGTAAACAATAGCGCAACCGTCATTTACAACCGGGGAATTTCAGCAATGAGGTTCCCCGTTTTGTTTGTCAGGAAGTCCATTAACCTGCCGTTCAGCAGAATTGTCGTATCTTTGCAACCTGATCCTCTCAATTCCCGTCAAAAGGCCTAATTCGCGCCATTCAGAGCCCTACGTTGATCTTAAGAGGCAAACTCTATTTTTTTTAAACGCCTGTTTAAAGGCCAAACACAAATCATGTCATTCGAAAAATTAAATCTCATTGAGCCCATATTGCGGGCTCTCCAGTCAGAAGGTTACACCAAGCCCACACCCATTCAGGAACAAGCCATACCCGTATTACTGGAACGTCGCGACCTGCTGGGTTGCGCCCAAACAGGTACCGGCAAGACGGCAGCTTTTGCTACCCCTATTCTTCAACTCCTGCACCAGGACGAATTATACGTTAAAGGACCGGCCGGCATCAAAGCCCTTGTCCTTACCCCTACCCGCGAACTCGCGATCCAGATCGGTGACAGTTTCTCAGCCTATGGAAAGTTCCTGCGCCTGAAGCACACCGTGATCTTTGGCGGAGTTTCCCAGAAGTCACAAACCGATGCCTTGCGCGCCGGCGTTGATATCCTCATCGCTACCCCTGGCCGTTTGCTCGATCTGATCAATCAGCGCTATGTCAACCTCAAGCACCTCCGGATTTTTGTGCTGGACGAAGCGGACCGCATGCTGGATATGGGCTTTATTCACGATGTCAAAAAGATCATCGCCCTGATTCCGACTAAACGTCAGACGTTGTTCTTCTCGGCTACCATGCCGACGGAGATCGCCAAACTGGCCAATACCATTCTGACGAATCCGGTTCGTGTTGAAGTGACTCCGGTTTCGAGCACTGCCAACACCATCCAGCAAAAACTCTATTATGTAGAGAAGCCCGGCAAACGTCAATTGCTCCTCCACCTGCTGGAACACGAGAACATTGAGACCGCACTCGTATTTACCCGCACCAAGCATGGTGCAGACCGTGTAGCAAAAGATCTCGCCAAGGCCGGCATCACCGCTGAGGCTATTCACGGAAACAAATCACAAAATGCCCGTCAGCGTGCCCTCACTAATTTCAAGGCCCGCAAGACGCGCGTGTTGGTAGCTACCGACATCGCAGCCCGCGGTATTGATATTGATGATCTGAGCCATGTTATTAATTACGAGCTTCCCAATATCCCGGAAACTTATGTGCACCGCATCGGTCGTACAGGTCGCGCGGGCGCCAGCGGAATTGCCTTTTCATTCTGTGATACCGAAGAGCGCGAGTTCCTTCGTGATATCCATAAGCTGATCGGCAAGAACATTCCCGTTGTTGAACATCCGTATCAGTCAGTAGCAGCCGCTCCTGCTGGTCCGTCAAGGTCTGGTGAAAGCCAGCACCAACGCCCGGCAAGAAAACCCGGGAACACCGGTAACTTTCAACGCGGGCGCCGCAGCTGGACTCCGCGCCACAGCGAACGCAGCTAATCATAATGGCCCTGAGAAATCAGGGCCATTTTTTTTTGATTCACCGTTGATTGGTTTTTGACGGGTAAGCGTAGCTTTAAGGAAACAACCCCGGCATGCGCATCTGTGTAATCGGAAGCTCAAATACAGACATGGTGGTGAAGTCTTCCCGCATCCCAAAGCCGGGCGAGACCATACTCGGCGGTCAGTTTCTCATGAATGCCGGAGGAAAGGGTGCCAACCAGGCAGTCGCTGCTGCCCGGTTGGGCGGTGAAGTGATGTTTGTAGCGCGTGTAGGTAACGACCTCTTCGGCCGTGAGGCCAAGAAGCACTTTCAGGCCGAAAAGATTAACACAGAATTCATAATGCTTGACGACACGCTACCCAGTGGTGTTGCCCTGATCAATGTAGATGAACAAGGAGAGAATAGCATCGCCGTTGCTCCCGGTGCCAACGCAGTTTTGAACGAACATCAGGTTGACCAGGTCCTTGATGCACTGGCAGGTCCCGCTATCCTGCTCCTTCAGCTTGAGATTCCCGTAAGCGCGGTGGAGTATGCCATTCGCAAAGGCAGCAAAGCTGGTCACCGGATCATCCTCAACCCCGCTCCGGCCCAACAATTATCTAAGCGTATTTTCCCCTACCTATCCATTATTACCCCCAACGAATCCGAAGCCGCATTGCTCACCGGCATACCGACATCAGATACGGCAGGCATTGTCGCTGCTGCCAAAGCATTGCAACAATGGGGTGTCGACACCGTTATCATCACCCTCGGCGACAAAGGCGCATATATCCACGGTACCAACCTTCAAAAATTTGTGCCTTCACCCCGCGTGACACCCGTCGACACGACAGGCGCCGGCGATTGCTTCAATGGCGCACTGGCTGTTGGACTGTCGGAAGGCTTATCGCTCGAACAGGCCGCTCACTTTGCCTGCGCCGCTGCCTCACAATCTGTTAGCCGTATGGGCGCTCAACAAGCCATGCCCTTCCGACATGAACTTATCTGACCTATGAAATACACCTTGCTGTTCACCCTGGTAGCCAACTTGTCGTTTGGCCAACCATTTCAAATTACCCCCAACGCCCTTCAGGATAAAATCAAAGGGGGCTGGGCCGGCCAAACTATTGGTGTGACTTACGGTGCGCCTGTTGAGTTTCACTTTCAGGGATCTATGATCAACGACTATCAACCTATCATCTGGTACGATGGCTATATCAAGAAGTCTATGCTCGAAGCACCAGGCATCTATGATGATCTGTATATGGACCTTACGTTTGTCGATATTTTTGAGACCCAGGGCCTCGATGCACCCATTGCAGAGCATGCGCGTGCCTACGCCCAGGCAGGCTACATGTTGTGGCACGCAAACCAGGCCGGCCGATACAATATCCTGCAGGGTAAACCGGCGCCACAATCCGGACATTGGCTCAACAATCCTCATGCTGATGACATCGACTTTCAGATTGAGGCCGACTTCTCCGGACTGATGTCACCTGGCATGCCCAATACCGCGGCACAAATTGGTGATGGCATCGGCCACATCATGAACTATGGCGATGGCTGGTATGGAGGTGTGTTTATCGGTGCGATGTATGCCCTTGCATTCACATCAACAAACATCCAAACCGTTGTGCGTCAGGGGCTAAACACTATTCCAACCCAAAGCACTTTCTATCAATGTATCAGCGATGTAATCCGCTGGCACGATCAATATCCAAACGATTGGAAGCAGACCTGGTTTGAAGTACAAAAGAAATGGTCGGATGACCTGGGCTGCCCCGACGGAGTATTCAGCGCCTTCAACATTGATGCGCGCATCAATGCGGCCTACGTGGTAATGGGCCTCCTCTACGGCAATGGCGACTTTGGCAAAACCCTGGAGATCGCTGCGCGCACCGGACAGGATGCCGATTGCAATCCATCCTCTGCTGGCGGTATTTTAGGCACCCTGTTGGGCTATGACAAGATTCCAGCCTACTGGAAGATGGGGCTGCGCGAAGCAGAAGATATCAACTTCAAATTTACCAACGTATCCCTGAACAAGGTATATGCCCTCAGCTACAAACATGCATTGCAGGTGATTCGAAAAAATGGTGGCAGCGTAGGACCAGAAATAATCACCATCAATACCGAGGTGCCCAAGGCCGTGCGGCTGGAACAAAGTTTTGAAGGACATTATCCGGTTGGCAAGCAAATGATTCACAAAAACCTGACAACCTCAGAGGCGTTTCGCTTTACCGGTAAAGGCTTTGTCGTCAAAGGATATGCCAAACCGCGAAACCAATCGGCAGAAAGCTATACGGGCAACTTTGTCTTCGTGGCTGATCTTTTTGTCGATGGGGTATTGGTTGAAACGGCCAACCTGCCTGCAGACTTTATTCACCGCAGGCATGAGCTCTTCTGGAAGTATCAGCTGTCCAACCAGGAGCATACGGTAGAGATCAAACTACACAACCCTTCGCCTGATTTTGAAGTCAGGATCACTGAAGTACTCATTTACAGCGATAAGAAATAAACATAGTCTATGTTCATCCTCCCCTCCTACACCGCCGCTGTTGTTTGTTGTATCATTACCATGATCTGTTGGGGGTCATGGGCCAACACCCAAAAACTTGCTGCAGCAGGCTGGCGTTTTGAGCTCTTCTATTGGGACTATGTAATCGGCATCGTCCTGCTTGCCCTGATTTTCGCATTGACCCTGGGTAGTTTCGGCGAAGGAGGCCGCAGTTTTATTGCCGATCTCCTGCAGGCAGATTCCCGGAACCTTGTGTCGGCACTCATGGGCGGGGTAATCTTCAATGCTGCCAACATCTTACTGGGTGCTGCCATTGCGATGGCCGGTATGTCAGTCGCATTCCCGGTCGGCATCGGACTCGCCCTGGTGATTGGTGTGATTGTAAATTATGTGCAGGCACCTGCAGGAAACCCTATGTACCTGTTTGGTGGTGTCGCCCTCGTAACCGCTGCCATATTGCTTAATGCAAGGGCCTATCAACTGCTTCAGAAAAACGCCAAAGCCCCCACCCGTGGCATATGGCTGGCTGTAATCAGCGGAAGCCTCATGGGATTGTTCTATCAATTTGTAGCAGCCTCCATGTTCATAGATTTTACGGTACCTGAACCGGGCAAACTAAGTCCTTACACCGCTGTCGTGGTGTTCTCGGTGGGTATTTTGATCAGCAATTTCTTGTTCAACACCTTATTGATGAGGCGTCCCTTCACCGGCAGCCCGGTGAGCTACTCAAACTATTTTGGTGGCAACCTCAAGAGCCACGCCATGGGGATGCTTGGCGGCACTATTTGGTGCGTGGGAATGTCGCTGAGCATCATTGCTGCCGATCAGGCCGGTCCTGCCATCTCCTATGGACTTGGTCAGGGGGCCACCGTAGTAGCTGCATGTTGGGGCATTTTCATCTGGAAGGAGTTTAGCCAGGCCCCAAACACAAAGAGCATCCTTTTCGGGATGCTCCTGTGTTATGTGCTGGGATTGATATTAATTGTCGCCGCACGCTGATCAATAATTGAAGCCCAGGAAATTCCAGTGGTATAGCTGCCATAACGTAGCCAGACTCACCAGGGTAATAAGCACATAGTAGATGCGACCTAAGAAGCTGTAGCGGTTGTCCGGCAACAAACGTGCTGCATGGTAGGTCATCCAGGACGTAAGTCCGATCATCATCAGGGGCATCACCAACACCACTTTGAACGAAGTACCTACACCATACACCACATCTTCTGCATCGCTGAGCAGCGAGGCAAGGCTCACGATGAACACCAGCAACAGGAAGTAATTAATCCATGCTACTCGCCGGGCCGTGATGGGAAGAGGCAGGTGATCGCGTAAGGAACGGAATCCGCGACGAACCCAATTTACAAACGGCCAATAGAGCAATACCAGCAGGGTTGTAACGATCGAGATCACAAAAAGATTGGTGTGCAGGTCAGCCGCTTCAAGCCCATCTACTTTATCGAATGCAAATACTGGCAATCCTCCGATAAACATATTGGCGATCTTCCCCTCGTCGTTCTTACCAAAGGCAATCACCTTTGATCCATGTTCTTCGCGAAAGGTCAGGCTGTCGATCGGCACCACATAGCGTACATTCTCACCGCTGTTGATACGCAGGCGGGTGCTGTCGGCTACCGTGATATGGGTATCACCGAACATAGACGCAACCTTGGTGATATCAAAGTGAGCATACCGGTTGGCGCGATAGTATCCGGCAAATTGCTCCAGGAATTTTCGGTTAGGTGCCAAAGCAGGTTTCAAGGGGGTCTTCTCCGGATAGTATTGCTTTACGAATTGATCAAGGACATCCATCACCACACCGCCACCTTTGTCGGTATTGAATGAAATAAATAAACCCGTTTGCGTCTCCGGGAAAATTACCATGAGCGAATGAAACCAAAATGTGTCGCCTCCGTGACCAATAATATTCACCCCGTTCTGACTTACGTCCATAAAACCATAACGCATCGGATTCACCGATGGATGATGCCGATGGGCCGGTGTCACCATCTGGGCGAGCGTCGCACTATCCAGGATGGCCTTCCCTTCCCAACTTCCGTTGTTTAAGAGAGCAAACATAAATTTTGTCATGTCTGTTGCTGATGAAGCCGCTGCCCCCACCGGATACAAAGGCACATATTCAAAGGACTGCTTTTTGAATTCTCCGCCTGCGAATTTATACCCGGTGGAAAGTTGGGTGTTCAAGGGAACAGGAAGCGGTTGCCGGAATGATGTGTTGGTCATCCCCAGCGGACCGATGATGTTCTTTTCGACATAATCATTGAATGACATGCCGGAGACACGCTCTATTATATAAGCTGCAATGCCGGTGCCGTGGTTGGAATAACTGGCAAACGTGGCCGTGGCCCGAATGCGTGCTGGCATTTCCGCCAACAGAATATCGTGCAACGACCTGAGCTTGCTGGAATCCCGGGCAAACAGTCCAAGTACTTTATCTTCAAATCCAGGTGTATGGGTCATCAGGTCCTTTAGCGTTATCGGTTTTGGGAAGGTGGCGGGCACCTGTACATCCGATTCCATATAATGATTGATGTCTTCGTCCAGGCTCAACTTACCCTGAGCCACCAGCTGCATCACGCTCACCCAGGTGAACATCTTTGAGATCGAGCCGATGCGGAACAGTGTGCTGCTGGCCGATACCGGAATTTGCTTGTCGACGTCGGCAAAGCCATAACCCTTCGCCAGGAGAATCTTGCCGTCGCGGATTACGGACACCGTAGCGCCGGCGATGTGCTTATCGCGTAAATGCGTGGTTACCACACCTTCCATAAACGCTTTGAGCTGAGTGGTATCGGCGGGTTGGCTGAAGGCAGGCCCGTTGAGCAGCAGCAGGCCGGTGAGAACAAGGTACAGGGGTTTCATAGGGCAAGGAATTTGGTGATGGAAGATAATCATTTTTCACAAAAATTCCCGACTGGCCATGCAATCCATTCTTCTGATTAGTTGCTTTTATCAACTATTTTAAGGAAGTTCGTTTATGCCTCATCGCGACATCTCCGAACTACGGGCCTTCAACCGGTTTTACACCAACCACCTTGGATGGCTCGACCGCACCATTCTCACGGGATCACTTTCCCTCACCGAAGCACGGGTGCTGTTTGAGCTGCATCAACACCAACCCTGCACCGCCCGCGATCTGCTCCGCATCCTGCAACTGGACAAGGGATACCTCAGCCGCACCCTTGACTCCTTTGAGCGGCGGGAATTCATCCAACGCAAGCCAAGTACTGCCGACGGTCGCTACCTGCTCATCACACTTCGCCCCAAGGGAAGTGCTGAGTTCAAAAAAATCAACAAAGCCTCCGAAGATCAGATCCGCACATTGCTCGAAGGCCTCACCCCGGCTGCCCGCAAGAGTCTCGTGCGTCATACCAAAGCCATCATCCAACTCCTTCAACATCACCGACATGAACAGGATTAATCTCCATGACATCACCATCCGGCCAACCATCCAACCCGGTGACCTCGGCTACGTGATCTACATGCACGGCACCATGTACAGCCGTGAACATCATTTCGGCCTTGCCTTCGAAACTTACGTGGCCTCCGGAATGGCGGAATTTTTCAAAGCCTATGAACCAACCCGTAACCGGGTGTGGGTATGCATCCATCAGGATACGATCATCGGATTTCTTGCACTCGTTAGTCGAGGCGACACGGCCCAACTGCGTTACTTCCTGCTGGCCCCCGCCTACCGCGGCATTGGTCTCGGGCGCAAACTCATGGATCAGTTCATGTCTGCCTTGAATGAACTGGGATATAACTCCTGCTATCTCCTCACCACCGACTCCCTTCCCGCAGCAGCTCACCTGTACCTGGCCTATGGTTTTCGGTTAACCGAGGAGGTGGAATCCACCGGGTTCGGGGTGCCCTTGAAAGAACAACGGTATGAATGGAATAGACCCTGATCGTCTTCACCCTGAAAAGCAATCAACGTACTCCGGGCAGGTTGTGTCATTATCATTATCCTGTTAGTTTTGGTACTTCCCGAATCCTGCCCGCAAGGCAAAGACCGGGAATAAGCATTTTGCCAGAAGCAACATGCTGTCGTTTATCGAACCTACCGAAATGAGAAAACCACCCCTCCTCCTGTTGGCCTTGTGCCTGTTCGTGTCTCCCCTATTTGCCCAAAAAGATTTTACCGCCTGGAAGTCCATCGACTGCTATCCCGGTCTGGAGTATTCACAAAAGCGAAGTACAGGCAATGGAAACAAGGAAAGCCATGAACTGTCCATCAAATTCAGACATCACTATGAAAAGGCTATTGCCTTCTCTTATTCCATAAAAGACAGCGGTGGCAAGAATACCCTGGGCAGTGGAAACATGTCATTGGATGCCGGCGAAGATAAAATCATTCAATTCAATCTGTCCGATAGCGAAAACCTGCGCGTTATCATCACCAACTTTCGACTGGGCGGTGAGGGCGGGGACTTGATTCCGTGCGGATCTGATTCCGGGGATTCTGAAAAAAAGAAAGATGGAGATGACAAATCTGATGACGACGATAAAAAAGAAAAGAAAAAGGAGTCAGAAGTACCGGCCATAGTACCGGCAGGAGGCGTTGCCGCCACGACCTTGATAGTTGGTGCCGGCGATAAGAATGAAGACAGTCGCAAAGAAGGTCAGGGGAAAGAATCAGAAGATAAAAAGTCAGGCGATCAGGAAGATAAGAATAGCCAGCAGGAAATGTCTGAAAAGAAAACTGAATCTGGTGATCAGACTGAAGTAAGAGAAAAAGAAAAAGAAAAAGAAACCGAAGTCGGGAAGCATGAAGAGCAAGGAAAAGAAGGAGAAAGAAAAGAGGGCGAAGGAAAAGAAGGATTAGGAAAGGAAGGGGAAAAAACCGGAAATGAAGGTGCTGTAAAAGAGAAAGAAGCTGAGGTTGGGGAACTAAAAGAAGGGGAACAAAAGGAAGGAGAAAACAAAGGAGGCGAAAAGAAGGAGGGCGAAGAAAAAGAACACGGTGAGGAGAAAGAAGAGAAACAGGTCACATCTCCGGTAACACCCACCGTTGAAACCGAAATCAAAAATGTTCAGCAAACACAACCGGTTACAGAGAATAAGGAACCTGAAAAGATCAATGAAGTAACCAATCCACCCGCTGAAGAAAAAAAGGAACAGCCGGTAGAAAAGACCGAAGAGAAATCCAAAGCAGAAGAAACGCCCGTTGTCGTTCCTACATCCAACGAGCAAAAGACCCAGGAACAGGAACCGGTGAAGACCGAAGAGCAACCCAAGCCGATCGAACCCACACCAAAACCCGATCCAACCGTTTCACCCACCGAGACACCCGTCAAAGAAACAAAAACAGAAGCATCAACACCGGTAACTGAACCAAAGACCAAAGAAGGTCCTGAACCAGTTGTTGAAGAAAAGGAAGTAAAGGAAGTAGAGACCTCGGAAGGCGAAGCTGTCGAAGAAGCCGAAGAAGAGAAAACCCTGCCAGAAGAAGAGAAAGGAGAAGAAGCCGGTGAAGCAAAAGAAGGCGAAGGTGGTGAAGCAAAGGAAGGCGAAGGTGCTGGTGAAACAGAAAAAGAAGAGGAAGAAGCGAATGATGATCTGAATCGCCGGATTGAAGAAGGAAAACAGCGACAACAGGAAGCTGATGACAGCCGGGATCAGATGGCTTCCCAGCTTGGTGATATCCTTTCTGCGGAAGGCGGTACCGACACTTATACGCGGTTGGCAATAGGCATGAATCTGGAGGGCGGTTTTGCCGTGCAGGCCGTACCGATGGTTGAAAATGCAAGCAGCACTACCGGTGCCATCACACCCTATTCTGCTTCAACGTTGCCTATCAATCTGGGTATATACGCCAGACCGGAACTTTGGCTACTGAGAAATCAATACTTTGGACTGGGTGTTGACTATCGGGTTATCTTAACGTACAGTGTATTGGCAGGCGGAGGCATCTCCTCGACTGCGCTGGCATCCGGTGGCAACGTCAGGTTCCAGGCCGGGTTAAAACATTTCAAACTGCACTTTCAGGCAGGCAAGGAAAACAGGAACGGAACCTATTCAAACGACCACGATGTTACCAACACTGCTTTGGGGTCAGGCACCAACAATAATATCTTCAGCGATGGGGAATATGATTACCAGGTTTCCAATACGGGGTTTGGTGCCCTGATTGATTTCAAGGACAACAATGACAAAGAGGCTTTTATCAAATATACCCTCAGCTATGAGCGCCCGGACTTTCTGCCTGCCGCCAATGCTGCCATCAAGACGCACACCATTCATGTGCGGTATTTTCTGGACATCATTTTTACGTATGGCAATAAGTATCCAATCGCCGGGAAACCATTATACACCTATCTCGCCAGCGATAAGAACAAAGACTATTTCTTCTTCGGTCTGGGCAAGACATTTAAGATATTTAAATCAAAATAAAGGATGCGTACTTCTACACTCTCCTATCTGCTTCTGGGAATTATCCTGATGGCGGGATGCAACAAGGAAGATTCATATATCATTGGCCAAACCTCCAATCCCGCAGGAGCCACCGTCATCGGAACCTATGCGATAAAAAGCGCCACCCGGGGTACTTACCTCACGGTCACCAACAACACAGTTGTTGCATCCAACCTGGCGACCACCAACGTATCCGTACAATGGGTGCTCCTCAAGTCTGGCTCGAATGTTCTCATCAAAAGCAACAGCACCAATACCTACCTGAGTTCGCTAAGCACAACCCTCTTGTCCACCAACTCAACAGCGGTAGCTTCACAATGGATCCAGCAATTGTATTCCACGGGCGTGTACCGTTTTATTAATGCAGGCAACACCGCAGCCATGCTCAATGTGGTCACCACCGTACCCGCTATTACGGTGGTGGCGAATACTTCCGCCGATGCCAATTGGGTGCTGGTTCCCCTGTAACCAAAAGGCCTGTACATTGTACGATAGCATCCAGTTCGGTAGATTCGCAAAAAAATGGATATGAAAGCTGGAAAGATATTCGCGTTTGTGGTGCTGGCCGGAGTGATGCTTTCGTGCGTTTCATCAACACCGCATATCAAAACAAGACTTGCCATCGAGATTGTAACTCCGCCCGTGCCCAAGACAGCCACCGTAAACCAGGTGATCACGATCAAGGTCACCGCCCAGGCACCCAATGGTTGCTATAGCCAACTCGGCGCGAGCCTGACCGCGGTCGACAGCAAACATCTGCTGATGGAAGGCACAGCCCTGTTTGAAACGGAGGGTGCCTGTACAGAAGTTATCATCAAGAAGGATACCTCATTTACATTTAAACCAACCGTAGCCGGGAAGTACTTCTTCCAAACCAATAAAACTCCGTTTGTGATTTATTATGATACCATGACGGTAAACTAAGAGCCGGTTAAAAAGAAAGCCGGCCCACCCCTGGGCCGGCTTCAACCTACCAAAACACCCTAAGCCCTTCTGGCTTAAAGCTACCGTCTATTAAGACTCTGTTTAGAGTGACCCGTATGATGCAGGTCACCATCAGATCGCGACTATTTATTATTTCATATGGGCCCGCAAAAAGGGCCTTGGCGTAAGGGTTTTACTTATCTTTCAAGCCGATTCCCAGCTTATGCGAATAAATTCAAGGTCCCTACCCCTGACCAGCGTTATTTTAATTTCGCTTCTGGTATTTTCTTTTGCATCGCAAGGACAAACCATTTATTCCTTACCAGCTGCGGTCACCAGCGCTAAAAGTAGCAGTCCCATTTTAAAGGCGGCCTCCTACAATATAAACATGGCTGAAGGAAGTCTGATCACCGCACGACTTCACACCAATCCGGTATTAAACAATCAAACCTTGCAGATGACGTCAAGCAAGTATTTCAGCAAGGGTACCGAATTCAGCAATCCACTTAACCGGCAGGTCTGGTGGCAGCTTACCAAACCTTTTGTGCTGCCCGCGCAAAGAAGAAATCGGATCGACATCGCACAACAAAACATCGGACTGAATCAACAGGGCTACAGTGAAAACATTCGCAACTTCTCTTCAGATGTCGCCAACCAATGGCTGAACGCCTGGGTGCTCAAATCAAGACTTGAAATCCTCAACGAAGCATATTCCAACATTGATAGCCTCGTTAAGATTAATAAGTCCCGCCTGAAAAACCAGGTCATTACCCAAACCGATCTGATTCGTACCCAGTTATTACAGGACCAGTATCAGCTGCAAAGGATCAATGCTGAAAAAGACTTCCGCAATGAACTGCAGCGGCTGCGTTACCTGATCGGAGTTACCGACAGTATCAATGTAGACATCAACGGCGTTTCTGAATTCATCGCGATACCCGACCAAATGGATACGCTGATTGCACAAGCCATCAGGGAAAGACCCGATGTACGCGCTGCCCGTTTGGCGGTGCTGCTCGCAGAGACCAACATCAAGTATCAAAAATCCTTGGTGCTGCCCCAACCTGAACTGGGCATGATCTGGAACCCGCAGAACACCATTCCCTACCTCGGCTTTTTTGGCACTGTCCGGGTGCCATTATTCGATCGCAACCAGGGTGAGATTGAACGATCCCGGTTTCAACGGATGCAGGCAGATGAAGGAGTGCGCAATGCACAGGTCCGGATAGAAACCGAAGTACGGGCCGCCTATCAGACCTACCAGACTGAAAAGGAAAACCTGAGAAAGTATGGCTTGATGCTTACCCAGGCCGATCTGGTGCTGGACAATGTGCGGTATGCATACCTTAAAGGCGGAACCACCATCATCGATTTTCTTGACGCGCAACGAAGCTGGTTTGATACGCAACAACTTTATCTCAATGCGCGACTCTCCTATTTTCAAAGCTATATTCAGGTATTGTATGTTACCGGAATCATCAATCAACTGTAATCATGTCTAAGTTTATCCTGCTCATGGTCTGTGTAACGATGGTTGTAGCCTGTCACAAGACTGAAGAGTCAACGCATCACCTCAATTTTACCAAGCCCAAGGTAAACGGCAACCTGATTACGTTTGCCGACGATACCACGGCGGCCTACTTTGAAACACAAACTATTACCAGCGCCGACCTTCAGGCTGATTTCTCCGTGCCTGCACGCGTGGTGGCAACGGTTATTCGCTCTTCTGAGAACCCGACACAAAATCTGATTCTGTTCGACAATCCCGACCTCACCTCAAACTATACCTTGTTGTTGCAACACCTCGCCAACGTAGAACAGATTGAAGAGGTGATGATCAAACAACGCACCATCGAATTGGAGCGAATGCTGGACCTGCAAAAGCACGGTGCTGCCACCGGAAGGGATGTTTTGGAAGCCCAAACAGCACTGGCCCTGCAAAAGACCGCTTTGATCAACGAAAAGTCAGCACTGTTGGAACATGAAACCATGCTAAAACTGGGTGGGTTTAGTACAAACGCTTTGCGAAAAGCAAAGCCAAATACGGTGTGGGTGATCTCTGAAATTGCGGAGAACCAAATCAGCAAAGTTCGGAAAGGAGAAACCTGTCAGACCACCTTCTCCTCATTTCCCAATGAAGTCTTCTATGGGCGAATCGAAGATATTGGAGATGTGGTGGACAATGTGACACGCCTGCTTAAACTGCGCATCGCAGTGACCAACTCCGATGGTCGTCTCAAGGCTGGTATGTTCGGATCCACGCGCTTCGGGCTTCGCGAAGGTAAATTCCTTACGGTCCCCCTGGAAGCCCTGGTAACCGTGCAGGGGAAAAATTATGTCTTCGTTCGTAAGTCCGCACGTGAGTTTGAACGCCGTGCTGTCACCATTGGCCAGCAGGCCAACAACAGAATGATTGTATTTGATGGCATTCTTGAACATGAAGAAGTTGTGATTCGAGGAACCATGCAACTGAAAGGTCTTTCCTTTGGATATTAAGTCAACCTCCAACTGTTATGATACAGGTACAGATATTTTATGACAAGGATAAGTTTAAGGATAACAAGCCCATGACCGATTACATCATGGAGTTCCTTGCCGAAAGTGAAATCCACGGCGCCACGGCATTCCGGGGAGAAGTAGGTTTCGGTGAAAATCAACAGATCAAAAGACCCGGGCGGCTGTTCTCCTTTGATGAACCTCCCATGCTTATCATGTTCATCGATCAGGATGAAAAAGTAAAGAAAGTGCTCACGGCCTTGCGCAAGAAGGTGAAGAGTGGATTTATCGTGGTGCACCCCGTGGAAATCTGGAAATAGCGCATGATCCGCAGCCTCCTCATATTTTCTCTGATGAACCGATGGATTGTCATTGCCCTGGCAGTGATCACATCGGCTATTGGTTACTGGTGCTTTACCCAGCTTAAAATTGAGGCTTACCCGGATATCGCTGACACCAACGTGATCGTGATAGCGAAATACAACGGACGCGCTGCCGAAGAAGTGGAACAACAAGTTACCATTCCCATCGAACGCGCACTGAACAACGTTCCCCGCGTACTGGACCGCCGAAGCCGGACCATCTTTGGACTATCCGTTGTGCAGCTCACTTTTGAAGACGGTACCAACGACTACTTTGCGCGGCAGCAGGTTACCGAGCGTCTGCTCAGTGCTGAATTGCCTGACGGCGTAAGGCCGGAACTCGCACCCCTGACAACAGCCGTCGGAGAAATTCTACGTTATGTGGTCGAAGCCCCCGCCACCTTTAGTCCCACGCAACTCAGGGACCTGCAGGACTGGGTGATACGTCCTTTCCTTTTGCAGGTGCCCGGCATCGCCGACATTACCACATTTGGTGGTCCGCTAAAGCAGTATCAGATCCTGATCGCGCCCGACAAGCTTCGCAAGTACAACCTGACGGCCACCGATGTGATGGTAGCCGTGCAACAAAATAACCAGAATACCGGTGGTAATGTGATTGAGCGCGGCGGACAAGGCTTTGCTGTTCGTGGACTCGGAGCCATTAAGACCACCCATGATATTGAGAGTATTGTTCTCACCTCATTGCGGGGTGTACCTGTATTTGTGCGGGACGTCGCCTCTGTAGAGATCGCGCCTCCTCCTCCGTCCGGTATCCTTGGATATACATTCAAGAGCGAGTCCATCGAAAGTAACAGCGGAACCGAAGGAATTATTCTTCTTCGCCGTGGTGAAAACCCGAGTGAAGTACTCAAGAAAGTCAAAGAACAGATTGCCGTACTCGAAGAAAGTGAGTTACCGGCCGGTGTTAAGATCCGAACCCTGTACGACCGGAGTTTTCTCATCGACCATTCTCTGAATACCGTAGGAAAGACCTTGTTTGAAGGCGTCTCCATCGTGGTAATCATTCTGATCTTCTTCCTCGGAAGCGTCCGATCTGCACTCGTGGTGGCACTCACTATTCCGTTTGCCCTGTTGTTTGCCTTCATCCTGATGCGCATGACCGGCATCCCCGCGAACTTGTTGTCGCTGGGTGCCATCGACTTTGGTATTATCGTGGATGGGGCCTGCATCATGGCCGAGCACCTCATTCGCAAGTATAGAAGTGCCACACCCGAAGACAAAGAACAAGGGATCATCAAGATCACACTGCTGTCCGCCCAGGAAGTTGGTCGTGAAATCTTCTTCTCCGTCACCATCATCATCCTGGCTTACATGCCCATTCTGCTGATGACGCGGGTAGAAGGAAAGTTGTTCTCGCCCATGGCACTCACACTGGCGTTCGCGGTAATCGGTTCTATGGTATGTGCACTCACCCTGATACCCGTGCTGATCTCCTTTGCCTATAAGAAAGGACTGGAAAACCTGGAGAAACCCATTCCCCAACACCGCAATCCCGTACTTTCTTTCCTGGAGTCAAAGTACAAGGTAGTTGTTGAGCGAATCCTGCAAATCCCCAAGACCATCGTAACGGTCAGTTTCCTGGTGGTGTTTGTCCTGATTGGTATGGGTACCAAACTGGGTACGGAATTCTTACCCGAGCTGGATGAAGGTTCCATCTTCCTCCGCTGCTTTTTGCCAGCAGGCGTCAGCATTCAGGAAAGTTCCAAAATCTCCCCGGGCATTCGTAAGATTATTGCCAAGTACCCGCAGATCGATTATGTCATCACCCAAACAGGCCGCAACGACGACGGTACTGACCCGTTCCCGACCAACCGAACAGAGATTCTTGTTGGCTTGCTGGAATATGATTTATGGAGCCATACCATTACGAAGAAAGAACTAGTCAGTCGGATACAGAATGATTTACAGAATGCATTTCCCGGTGCTTTCTTTTCAACGGGTCAGCCGATCATTGACCAGGTCATGGAAATCGTAACCGGCAGTGCTGCTGATCTGGCGATATCTGTGGTGGGTGACGACCTGGAATTGATGCGCGCCAAGGCCGACACCATCTCCGACATTGTTCGCAATATGGACGGCGCCGTTGCCGTTAACATTGAACAAGAAGGCCGACAGGCGCAACTGGCTATTTCCATCAATCGGGAAAACGCTGCGCGCTATGGTATTAATGTAAGTGACATCCAGGCCATGGTGGAGGCTGCTATCGGGGGAAAAACGATCTCTGTTTTATATGAGGGCGCCAAGCGATATGATATTGTCGTTCGTTACCTGGCCGAAAGCCGCAACAACCTGGCGTCTATCCAAAATCTTCAGGTGCCATCATCCCAGGGTGCGTTGATTCCCATGAGTGAACTGGCTGATATCCGCTTCTCTGAAGGCCAGACCAATATCTACCGCCTGAACGGGAAGAGAATGTCGACCGTGCGCACCAACATCCGCGGTCGGGACCAGGGCGGATTTGTTGCTGAAGCCGATGCAAAAATTGAAAAGGCTATTCACGTCCCCAAAGGCTACAAAGTGATCTACGGAGGACAATATGAAAACCTCGAACGGGCCGGAAAACAACTCTCGGTAACCATACCCATGACGGTTGTACTGGTATTTGTTCTGCTGTTCTCCTTGTTTAAGAATTTCCGCCATACCTTTGTGGCCATGTCATGCATCTTGTTTGCGCTGGCGGGAGGGATTATTGCATTGTTGGTGAGGGGCTATCACTTTAACGTATCGGCCGGGGTAGGATTTGTTTCCATCTTCGGCATTTCGGTGATGGCTGGTGTATTGCTGGTATCAGCCATCAAGCGACTCGAAGAGACCCATGGCAATGACCTCAAGCTCATGGTGGCCGTTGCCAGCTCAGATCAATTACGCGCTATTTTGTCGATATTGATTGTTGCTATCGTTGGATTAATACCAGCTGCCATATCCTCCGGTATTGGGTCTGATGTGCAACGACCGCTGGCGACGGTTATCATCGGTGGGCTTACCAGCACGCTGATTTTTGCGCCCCTGGTATTGCCCCCTTTATATTATCTGGCTGAGCGGAAAAACTGGCTTTCTGAACGTCAAAGTTCCATGAACTAAACAGGCACTATGGCTATCAAAGTAATTATTACCGACGATCATAAAATTATCCGCGTAGGACTTCGCGGTCTGTTGGATCGGGAAACCGAAATTGAAGTAGTGGGTGAGGCAGAGAGTGCCGCCGACACACTCACGTTGCTCGCACGCACGCCGGTAGATGTGGTGCTGATGGATATTGACCTGGGTGATACCGATGGCATACAGGCCACCCGCATGATCAAAGAACAGCACCCGGACATTCATGTGTTGGGTCTCACCATGCATGAAGAAACCGATTATATCGTTAAGATGCTTGAGGCTGGCGCCAGTGGGTACCTGTTGAAGAATGCGGGGCGGGAGGAGTTACTCGCCGCCATTCAAACGGTGGCCAAGGGCGACAGTTACTTCAGCCAGAAGGTATCAACTACCCTCCTTCAGGCCCTCACCCACCCCAAGTCAACACCTGAGAAAAAGTCGTTTCAAACTCCCTTGTCAGAGCGGGAGATTGAAGTACTCCGGCTCATCGCTCAGGAGTACTCTAACGGTGAAATCGCTGAGAAACTATTTATCAGCATCCGAACGGTGGACACCCACCGGCGCAACCTGCTTGAAAAACTACAGGTGAAGAATACCGTGGGCCTGGTTAAATACGCCCTGGACAAGGGAATCATCTGATTCTAGTAAGGATTCTGCCAATATCCTCATAAGCAATTCTCGTATCGTTGCGGGAATTGCGGGTTTTTAATTTTTACGCAAATTGCTCTGGATGGTCTGGAGGCGGGGCGACTACTTTTACTTCGTCAACCAACACCACCCCAGTATGTCGATTCAATCACTTGCATCCGCCACCGACGAGCAATTGGTATCCGCCATCCGTCAGGAAGACCGCCACGCGCTGGGCGAATTATACAATCGCTACTACAAAAAGGTCTTCAACAAGTGCTACTCTTTTACCCGCAAGCAGGACGAGGCATTCGATCTTGCCCAGGAAGCGTTGATGAAGGCATTCGATCATATCGGTTCATTCAAAGGAGAATCCTCATTCTCCACCTGGTTGTATACCATCACCCACCGTCATTGTCTGGCGAGCCTTAAAAAGCAGGGCCGGTTTCAGTTTCACACGCTGGAAGAAAATACCATGGCAGAGGATGATGTCCGGGAAGTATCACCCCTGGCAGAAGAAGCCAGTGAACGCGCCGAGCAAGAGCTCATCATGTACTCCCTGATCAATGCCCTGCCCGAAAAAGAAAGAACATTGCTCAACCTGAAATACCTCCAGGGTGAATCGGTGGAGAACCTGCAATCTCAACTGAATATTTCCGGCAGCGCCATCAAAATGAGGCTGAAGCGCAGCCGGGAAAAACTAAATATGTTGTATGCGCTTTCACTGACGTATGGACTGGAACAGGTGCTGGAACAGCTGGAATTATTTACGGCCGCATAAAGTGACTTATCAAAATGCCTTGGATCAAAACAAGGCATGAGTTCGCAGAAAACACTGGTATTTCCCTTTTCCATTGAGAATTCATATTTCGAATCTTATGCCTGGGCGGTCGAATTAGCCCTGCGCATCAACGCCAGGCTGCTTCTGTTTACTACGGCTTCATCTGCCGACGTATCTCAACAAGTTTACCACTCCCTCCTCGCCGCCCACGGCTATTATCTCCAACATCATCCCGCATCTGCCCAGCGTGACTTATCAGCCTTCCGTGAACCCCTGATTGCTTCAGGCGACATGGTGGTGGAGTTGATTTCATTCCTCCGTACACATCCAACAGATGTTCTGATTCTGGATGCTTCCTTTACAAGTCGCCACGCAGTGAAGATTCAGCAAATTGTTAGAGAAAGTGCAGGAGCTATCGTGTTGCCCGCTGATGGTCCGGAAATACCGGCAGCCACCACCGATCATTTCTATGACCTGCTGCGTCGCGCCCGCTTGTATAAATTACCCAACAATTTTTTCTCCAGCCTCGCCCGGGACCGGAGCGCCTTCAACTACCTGCGCAAATTCTTCCAGCAAAAAGCCGGATAACTCCGTCTGGAAAAAACCTGGCAGCCGGCCATTGGAGGGTAAGGGCCAAATGAAGTAACTTCAAGCCTTTTGGAACTAACCTCAATCGCGTCGGAATGTCTGTTGGCCGGATCTTCTTTGTACTAACTCTTTGTATTGTCATCGCTCAGGCGGGTCAGGCTCAATCGGACCCCGTTCCGGAAGTAAAAACGGACGCCAACGTAATTCCCATTACCAATAAGAAACAAAAGCGGCTGGTCTTGTTCCCCGTGATCGTCAAGTCGCCAGAATACCTGTGGGGTGCCGGAGTGGCTGGCACATTCTTCTTTAAGTTGTGGCACGACTCCACTACCAGAACCTCCAGTCTGAAAAATGTCTCATTCTACACCCTTCGTAACCAATTGGTCATTGCCAGTGACGGCACCGTTTATTTTCCCAACGAAAAGTACATCCTTCACTTTATTGCCTCCTTCAGCCATTTCCCCGATCGATTCTGGGGCCTTGGCAACAACACCCCATCGTCCAATCAGGAAAGCTATTCCATCAGCCAATACGATATTTACCCGCAACTCCTGCGCAAGGTGTGGTCTGACTTTTATCTCGGGGTGAGTTATGAATTTCAGGATATATACAACTTCGACTACAACAGAAGCAGCGGCACCAGTTTATTCGACACCGGAAATATTACCGGCCGCGATGGGGGTCATATCTCCGGTGCCGGTATCCTCGTCACCTGGGACAGTCGCAACAATGCATTCAGTCCGTCAAGGGGTTTCTATATGCAGTTTTACAACGGCGTGTACAGTGATGTTATTGGCAGCAATTTCAATTTCACGATTCGCAATCTTGATATTCGGAAATTCGTGTCCCTGCGAAAGGATCGTGTACTGGCATTTCAGGCCAACATCATTTCAACCATTGGCAATACACCCATACGAGATATGGCCAGCATGGGATCGGGTTCATATATGCGCGGTTACTACGATGGGCGCTATGCCGATTACAACATGATCGCCGTTCAGGCCGAGTATCGCGTTCCCATTACGAAAAGATGGGGCTGTACCGTATTTGGCGGCGCTGGCCGCGTGGGCAGCACACTGGGCGATTTGTTCATTGCTGAGAACATCAAACCCTCCGTGGGTTTTGGCTTGCGCTATGCACTGCGCCCAAAAGAAAAGCTAAACTTGCGCGTGGACGCAGGCTTTGGTAAAGAATCACAGGGGACGTATATTAATATAGGCGAAGCCTTCTGATGCATGTCAAAAAATCCCAATCGAACCTATTTGACTCAATTGCTGGCTACCGAAAACCAGCACCTTGCCAAATTGAATGAGATTGTAAGGAAAGCCATAGAAGAGGAAC
>DNZD01000084.1 GCA_003504855.1 Cytophagales bacterium | reverse complement strand
CCCTGGTGGATGGCATTTCTGCTACTTACCATTACCGCCGAGCGCCTGGAGTTATCCAAATTCTTACCGGTAACCAACCAGCATAAAGGGATACTGGTCGCGTTACTCTCTCTTTTTGTACTGGGGTTGGTATTCTCATTTCACGGAGCAGGCAACATACTTTCTGGTACTGCAGCTATTGGTGTATCACTCTGGATGTTGCGACACGATGTAATAGGCATTGGCCTAAGAAAGGAAGGCCTCGTGCGCTTTTCGGCGGTTGCGCTGGTAGTCGCCAATGGTTGGTTGATGATAGAAGGAGCATTGCTTTTGTTGTCCCCCCAAACAGCGTTGGCTTACGACATGGCAGTCCATGTGTTTTTTCTGGGATACACCTTTGCGATGATCTTTGCGCATGGTCCCATCATATTGCCAGGTGTGTTGGGCATTCAGGTGAGGCCATATCACCCTGTCCTGTATGTCTGGCTTTTTATTACCCAGGGATCCTTGCTATTCCGTGTTATGATGGATGCCTTCGAAAACCCATCCGGTCGATATTGGAGCGGAATGGTATCGGGCATTGGAATACTGCTGTATTTCTTAACTATCGTATTCCTTTCAGTTCCCAGAAAGGTTTCAAGACAGTAAGTGCTTATTGTTAACCTATCTCCTCCAGCCGTGCTGTAAAGTGTCTCAGGGTAGGTGCTTCATAGGTGATGCGCATACCCTTGACCGATTGTCTCTTGGCAAATACCTGCAGGATCACTTCGGCAACATAATCAATGTGACTTTGTGTGTAAACCCGACGGGGGATGGCCAGTCGTACCAATTCCAACATCGCCGGGATGAGTTTTCCATTCGCATCGTATTTACCAAACATCAATGAGCCGATTTCCGCCGAGCGTATGCCACCTTCCCGATAGAGTGCGGCAGTCAATGCCTGACCCGGGTATTGATCGACCGGGATGTGGGGGAGGAATGCCTTCGCATCCAGATAGACAGCGTGGCCACCGGCCGGCAGCATGACGGGTACTCCGCCGGCAGATAGTTTTTCAACCAGGTACTCCTGTGAGCGAATACGGTATTGCAGATAGTGTTCGTCGAGTACTTCTTTTAGCCCGATGGCAATCGCTTCGAGGTCACGACCTGCGAGGCCGCCATAGGTAGGGAAGCCTTCGGTGATGATGAGAAGGTTTCGGCACTTCAGGGCTAAAGCCTCTTCGCGCAATGCTATGAATCCACCAATATTGGCAAAAGCATCTTTTTTGGCGCTCATGGTGCAGCCATCCGCATAGGAAAATAACTCTTTGGCAATATCTGCCACGGAAGCTTGTGCAAATTCCTTTTCCCTGAGCTTGATGAAGTAGCTGTTCTCGGCGAAGCGGCAGGCGTCAATGAACAGCGGAATGTGATGTTGATCGCATAATTTCCTGACCGCACGGATATTGGCCATGCTCACCGGTTGCCCGCCACCGGAGTTGTTGGTCACGGTAATGATGCACAGCGGAATGTTTTGCGCACCTTTTTCGAGGATAAATTTTTCAAATGCATCCACATCCAAATTGCCCTTGAATGGCGCGATGTGTGAAGGGATTTTTCCCTCCGGACAAAGAAAGTCCACACCTTCAGCACCGGTAAATTCAATGTTCGCCCGTGTGGTGTCAAACAACGTATTACTCACAAAGTACTTGCCCTTGCCACCGAGGACTGAAAAAAGTATTTTTTCAGAAGCCCGGCCCTGGTGCGTGGGGATCACCAGGGGAAGTCCGGTGAGATCCTGAATGGTTTTTTCAAACCGAAAAAAACTGTTGCTGCCGGCATAAGATTCATCGCCGAGCATAATACCGGCCCATTGAGCACTGCTCATGGCACTGGTGCCGCTGTCAGTAAGCAGGTCAATCAAGACATCATCGGCATGCAGGAGAAACTGATTGAAATAAGCTTTGCGCAACAAGGCATCGCGCTGCTCAGGGGTTGTAAAAAGTATAGGTTCGACGGATTTTATCCGGAATGGTTCAATGATCGTCTTCATACGAAATGAATTTACGGGTAAAGAGAAATACGTTGAAAATGAGAAATTATGGGAGTCCTGACCGGACTCACGTGGGCTTTCTGATGATGTTGATCCAACGTCTCATGATCCGAAAGTAGCGATAATCGCCCATATAATGCATGACAAAAGTCAGCGACCTGGCGTGGTTTGAAGGGTAAGTTCGCGCAGTTATTGTTCAAACGGCATTTCATCAAAATTCACTGGCTATGGAAAAGCAAACGAAACGGTCCTGGGCTGAGCCCTTCAAAATCAAAATGGTTGAACTGTTAAAGACAACCACACCCGCCGAACGAAGAAAGGCTATTGCCAAAGCAGGGTACAATACCTTTCTGCTTAAGTCAGAAGAGGTGTATATCGACTTGCTCACCGACAGCGGAACGAATGCCATGAGTGACCGGCAATGGTCGGGGATGATGTTGGGAGATGAAGCGTATGCAGGTAGCGCTAACTTCTATCACCTGGAAGAAACCGTCCGGCAGATCTACGGCTATCGCCATGTGGTTCCTACCCACCAGGGTCGCGGTGCTGAGAATATCCTATCCAAAGTGATGATCAAGCCGGGTGATATCATACCCGGCAATATGTACTTTACCACCACACGCCTGCACCAGGAACTAGCCGGTGGTGTCTTTCACGATATCATCATTGATGAAGCCCATGATGCCGGTCACCCCCATCCGTTCAAAGGCAATGTAGATCTGAAGAAACTGGACGTATTGGTGAAAAAGCACGGCGCCAGGAAAATTCCATATGTGTGTATCGCAGTGACCGTTAACATGGCTGGTGGTCAACCAATCAGCCTGGCCAATCTCAAAGAACTGCGGACGTATACCAAACCTCAGGGAATTAAGATTATTCTTGACATGACGCGCATTGCTGAAAATGCTTTCTTCATTCAGCAACGCGAACCTGGCTATGCCAAAAAATCCATCAAGGCAATCGTCCGGGAGATTTGTGATCAGACGGACGGAGCCACCATGAGTGCCAAGAAGGATGCCCTTGTAAACATCGGTGGTTTCCTGGCTTTCAATGATGATGAATACTATGAAGAAGCCAGTAACCTCGTGGTGGTCTATGAGGGCCTGCACACCTATGGTGGCCTCGCTGGTCGTGACATGGAAGCGATGGCCATTGGCATCAGGGAATCTGTTTCTGATGAACACATGAAGGCCCGTGTGGGTCAAGTACTCTACCTCGGCGAAAAATTGCTGCAACAAGGAATTCCTATTGTAGAGCCTGTTGGAGGTCACGGAATTTTTATTGATGCGAACCGGTTCTTGCCACACTTGTCCCGGGAAGTGTTTCCGGCCCAGGCCCTGGCAGCAGAATTATATATCGACAGTGGTGTCCGTACCATGGAGCGCGGTGCTGTCTCTGCAGGACGGGATCCCAAAACCGGCAAAAATTATTTTCCAAAACTTGAACTGGTTAGACTCACTATTCCCAGAAGGGTTTATACCCAGGCACATATGGACGTCGTGTCGGAATCCGTAGCGCGGGTGTATAAGGATCGCAGGAAGATTAAGGGACTAAAAATGATTCATGAACCCAAATACCTGCGCTTTTTCCAGGCCAGGTTTTCGGTGATCAAATAGGTCCTTGGCGGCGATGTTTAAAAAGTGAAATCAGCGCGGGTATAACAATCGCTTCCAGGCCAGCAGCGACGCAGGTTCCTGCCACCAAGGCAGATATAAAGAATGGTCTCAGCGAATCCATCATTACCCGAAACGGAGCTGGATTGGCATCCATTTGCCATTGCGATTTGAACATACCTGCCGCGATGAATGAAATCCAGAAGATCAACAGTCCAAAGTTAGCCAACCAAAAACCTGCGCGAATCCATGAATTGTACTGATTGAATTCCTTGTTGTGTTCAAGGCAATAGTCCAATACAAATGCGAGCAAGAGCATGGTATTGAT
The DNA here is from genome assembly GCA_003504855.1 of Cytophagales bacterium. Classification (GTDB taxonomy): domain Bacteria; phylum Bacteroidota; class Bacteroidia; order Cytophagales; family Cyclobacteriaceae; genus ELB16-189. The sequence goes on along the minus strand of DNZD01000084.1, from coordinate 7,570 downwards.
GCCAATGGTGGTTCCCATTGTATGGGCCACGGTAACATGCGTGCCATGTGTATACAGGTTGATGGCCGGGACAGACATGAGAATGGCCAATGTAAGATTGAGAAATATCCAGGCGTCCGCCGCCATGAGGAAACGGTAAGAGCCCCGGTGAAAGAACTTCTGAGCTACGGTGAGGGTGTCACGCCAATGGTAGATGATCCGTCCAAGCAACAGCAGTTCTGTCATGCTCACACCATAGCTGATGTATTGCACGAAGCGATGGCCGGGCAAGGTGTAGATATGATGACCCCAGTTGAACATGAGGTTGAAAAGCCCGATGTAATACAGGGTGAAGGCAATCCGGGAATGGCTGTTGCGCTGGTTGCCTGTGATCTTATCCATGAGAAAAATGCTGCTCCCATAGATCAGCATGTTCCAACAGCCGACCATGGATCCATAGGACTTCCATTGGATGGTCATATCATTGACGACATGACTTCTGAAATAGGGGAAAATCCATAGATACGATTCCAGAAAAGTAAAGAGAAAGAAAACAAACCCGGTAATCCACATCCAGATGTAAACCGGTTGTTGTCGGAAAGATCCCAGCGATAACACGAAATTGAGAATCATCAGGAACCACCCCAGACCAATGGGGATGGCCAGCAGGGGAGGGAACTCCCAATATTCTCGGCCACCAAATATTCCGTTCAGGTACAGGACGAAGATGGCCAGAAGTGTTGCGCCAAATAACCCCAGAGACAATAGCAGTAACTTCTTACTGTAAATAGGCTTATGGGTATGTTGTGACAAATAATTGAATACGGTACCTGCGGCAGTAAGGATGATCCAGAAGATTACGGGCGATACATGCATGGGTCGGGTACGCTCAAACGATAGGTATTCGCGGATAAGCCCCGGGAACACATACTGTAAACTGGCCAGTACACCAAATGCAAGCCCGAGTAGAAGCAAGGAAAGTGAAAGCAGGTAAAAATAGCCGGTGACCTGGCTACGGTTGACTGATGGCTCCACTGGGTTTAATGGTAAATGTTCTTGGATCTGATGTCCCGGACTGGTCTATATCCTGTAAATAAGCCAGCAAATGATCGATCTCCTGATCAGTCAGGTGCAGGTTGGGCATGATATCAGTACCATTTTGAATGAAGGCCCGGGTGTAGGCAGGTCCGCGCTTTGAATATATATTGGTGAGGTCAGGTCCCAGGTATCCACCGAGTCCGTATATCTGATGGCAGGCTACACAATTGTATCTCTGCCAAACCAGTTTACCGGATTGAACCTGACGATCTGGATTCTGATCGGTGACCGGAAGAAAAGAGTATAATCCGATAGAATAGCATAGAAATGCGAAGACCAAACCGGCAACGACGATTATTTTATTTTGGTCCGCATGCATGACAAATTCAATCAGCACTTACACCTACCAGCCGATCAATGGCCGCTTCGCCCTCCTGCAGTTCATGGAGGAACACACTCGTATGTTCAATCTGATCGCTGATGGAACGATAATAAGCAATCCCCTCCAACAGGTTGGCGGCAAACTTGGCGTTGGCGGTAACCTTCTTCTCATCGTGTCCTGCCAATTCAACTTGCTCCCGGAGGTAATTGATGTACAGGGTGAGCTCGTTGATAAACATGTGCGGACGATGAACGCCCTCCAGCAGATTGACACGGCCATAGATGTGGTCCGTCATTTCTTTCAGTGTCACCACTTTGTTGAAGTAGGCGATGTTGGGACCTGGACAGATGGTAACACTGTGCAGGTTGTCCACCATGGTCTTGCCATAGTTGATACTGGCCGCATTGCTGAGACCAACGCAGAGACATTCTTTTGCCAACACCTCTTCTACCTGGCGTTCATATTCATCGCCGGGAAGGTTCAGGGCTTTCAACTGCTCTATTTTTAACCGCTGGTATTTGTGCGACGCCGTACAAATAGGCTCGGAGGTAAATTCTGTATTCGTAGCAAGGTGCTTTTCGGTGCATGGGCTGCCAGGCTTTCCGGCCATGATGCGGTTTAGTTTTTCTTTAGCCGATGACGTGCCCTTGAGGTAATGAAAACGTATGCCCAATGGTGAATTCTTACTCAGTACCAGTTGTGATTGATCAGCAGCTGCCAATAGCCCCAGTGTTTCATGATCTACGGTAGTAGCTTCCGGACAGAGCAAAAAGGGCGTGCCCCAACCCGTGCTGTCGGCCTGGTAGTACTGTCGCAGAAATGCGTCCTCCTCGTTGGTGCCAATGCCGCCTTGCACGGTGATGCGGATCGGGTGAGGTTGCTTGAAGGTTTTTTTGCCTTTGTTCTCCAATGCAGTCTGGTACAATCCATGCAGGGTTTCGCTTAATTCAACGCGTTTGGTTTTGAATTCTTCAAGGATGGGCCCCAACAGGTAGCCATCGGTCGCAAATGCATGACCTCCGCAATTCAGTCCAGACTCTATTCTGAACTCACTCACCCAGATTCCTTTCTTCGCCAGCAACTTACCCTGGATCAGTGCAGAGCGGTAATCGCTCACCTTAATCACTACTTTTTTGTCGAAGAGACCCCAGGCGCGGGCTTCAAATGCAGTGGTTTTCTCGAGGTAGTTGAAGACACGAGGATTCATGCCGGCCGAAAAAATGACGGATGAATTCTTCAAGTCGCTGTTGGCATATCCCCGCAGAGCAGCTACCGCGTCAGAGCCGTCTTCAATAGGATTGCCGTTGGCGTCAGAATTGTTTTTGTCGACCTTGGTCATAATGTTCACATCCAGACACCCTGGCATCAGCTGCTTCTTGAGGAGCCGCTGCAGAAAATGTTTCTCCAGTTCATTATCCGTCTGCAACATGCGCTCGTACTGTTGACGTGCTTCATTATCATCTGGCAATAACTCAAAATATCTCACCAGGTCGCTGCCGGGGGTAAAGTCACTTGCCTTCATGGAAGCCACTTGCCTTTCTACGATCCGGTTTACCAGGTTGAGGTAGTCGGTAATTCGACGGGCCCGGTATTCCGGTTCATCGGATTTGATGGGGCGATAGGGTTCGCCGAGCACACTGTAGTAATGATTGCGCATCATCTCCAGCAGGCGATCTTCAATGATCGACATCACCGAGGAGATACCGAAACGAGCCACCTTGACCGGGGAATCTACGGTAAATGCTAATCCCATAACCGGGATATGAAAGGAGTGAGGAGAAGGGGTCATTGTTTCGGTATTCATATATTGTAATGCTTAAACCAGCTGGCATGCGCCACCCGCGCACGCTGCCTCGGCTTTGTGATCTGTTTCGTCTTCGTTTTCGTACACGCCGGTGAGGTCGATTTGCTTGAGGCTGTTTTCCATTTTCAGGAATTGCTCCCGGGTAATGTCTTCAAAAGGTGCCTGCTTATAGTTTCCGGAGTCAAAGGGCAATACGCTGAGACCATTGTAAGATGCCTTATTCTCCCACATCCATTCGCCCACGCGTTGCCAGTCGTTTTCAAGAATAGACACCGTGGCCGACACGTTATTGGCATTGCATCCGCGGCGGAAGCCATTGCGTACCCAATCGGTGTTGAAGCGCTTGATGCGTTCCAGCAACTCCATCACCTCTTCGGTGCGAAGCGTGCTTCCTTCAGGTGCCTGTTGAGGAATGGTGATGATGCCTTGCTTGTTGTTCAGCAGGTCATCTTCGAGCAACTCCGGGTGATTAATGCTGAGATAATCATATAAGGCCTCGTTCTTGCCGATGCGAACCCGGCGGATATAGAAGTCGTTGTGCCAGGCATGAATGCCGGATGAAGTCCCCAATACAATGCTGGTCGTGCCGGATGGTTTAATGGTCGTTGTGCGTGCAGCGAACTGAATTCCGATTTTGGAGGAGGTTTCCAGGTTCATCAACTTGACAGCGTCTGCAGTTTCTTTCAGATCCAGTTTGGCCACGCGGCCGCTGGCAATACCCGTCATACCAACGCCAATCAATGCATCTTCTTCGGTGGTCTCGCGCCAAACGTCCCGCAGGTAATGGAAGTTGGTGAATCCGGCTTGTAGTGTGCCGAGAAATGAGGCGGCCCGTGCCCGCTCATTCAATTCATTTTGATCCAGTACATCGGACACATTTACTTCGCAGAGATTGCAAAACTGAAAGGGACGCAACGCGATCTCACAGCAGGGGTTGGTACCCCAGTCTTCATCGTTGGTAAAGTAGAATCCCGGCTCGCCCGAGCCGGACAGCTCGATCTTCTTCCAGAGTTTAAAGAACTCTTCCCGGGACGTAGATTCACGGGGCAGCACCACCGAGTTGTTGGCGCGTCCGCGCTGTTCATTGAGTTCCCACCAATTGCCGAATTTGCAGGTGAGCATTTCATCGTCATGGGCTGAGAATAAGGAAATCATCGCTGACCGACGGATACCTCCGGCCAAAACAGCATTGGCCAGATAGCACATGATATCATGGCACTCCAGGGGTGTAAGTTTTTCGCCATTTTCTTTGCGATCCAGTACGGCCTGAACGTGGGCGACACAGATTTTCAGCGGTTCGGGACCGGGTGCCTTGCCGCCAGCGGTTACCAGTCGTGCCCCTTTGGGCCGGATGTCGGAATAGTCAAACTCCGGCAGGTAATCGCTCATACCAAAGTGTGCTTTCATCAGCACCTTGATGGCATCGGCCCAACCTTCCAGACTGTCACCAATCAGGAACTTGCGGGTCTTTTCGGCCTTCTTAATGACGGGAAGTTTTTCTACGTGGTGGTATTGGACGGAATAGCCTACACCGGTACCACCGAGCAACAGGAATAGGGTTTCGGAGAATGCACGGATATCATCGACAGGCAGGTAGGCACAATTATAAATACGGCTGTTGTTGCGGGCGATGGCGGTTCCGGCAAACTGCATGGCACGCATCGAGGGCAACACTTTTTTCTGGTGCACAAACTGCATCCAGTATTCAATATCTGTTTTAAGCGCCGGATACTTTTCAATCATCATGGATTCATACCGGCCGCAGATTTCTGGCCAGGTTTCCCGACGCTTCAACTCCGGCAGGTAGCGGGAGTACTTCATGTAGACGATAAGGTCACTGAGGATTTGTTGGTTTAGTTCCATAACACGGGGTGGTTAGGTAAAAAAATGGATAAGTGATGTTTGGGGTTACCGGCCTGCGGGGTAAGGGTAGTGGTTGTGGACAGGGCGCGGCACATGAATCAAATCTAATGGCTCTGCGCGGGGCAAAACATGATTTTTATCAGATAAGACCCAACCCGGAGAATTTGATCGGGTATGATCTCACGCATATGAATCTACATCGGTTGATGTTGAGTTTTGAGGAGCAAAAGAAACCTGCTCAAACTGCATTCACCATGAAAACAATGACCCGATTTATTAGCGCCGCCTTGTTTGGCCTTGCTATCCTGGGCTGCACCCCGCCCGCGTCCGATCAGAATACCTCATCTGCCGTTGCCCCGGTGGGGGGCGGTCAATCCAATGTAAAGGATGAAGTCTCGCAAAAAGATGTGGTCCATGTGGCTATAGGATCCGCCGATCACACCACCCTCGTGACTGCCCTGAAAGCCGCTGAATATGTAGACGTGCTCTCCAATGCGGGTCCGTTTACGGTGTTTGCTCCGGTCAATGCGGCCTTTGATAAACTTCCTGCTGGTACGGTGGAGAGTTTACTAAAGCCGGAAAGCAAAGATGCCCTGCGAAACATCCTGGAGTACCATGTGTCGGTGGGCGTTTACAAACTTGAAAACCTCAAGGATGGCCAGAAAATCAATCAGGTAAACCTGGAGGATGTAGTCATTGGCATCAAGGATGGCAAGTACACGATCAATGGCAACAATATTGTGGGCACCGTGCCGGCTTCCAATGGGGTGATTTACGTAATCGATGGTGTTCTGCTTCCACCGGACAAGAAATAGTCAGGTAAGAGGTAACTTGCACCATGGCAGACATTCTCGATAGAAACGACATTATTTTTCTGGTTGATTCTTTTTACGAACGGGTCCGGGCAGATCAACAGCTCGGTCCTGTTTTTCTTCATGTAGACTGGCCCCATCATTTGCCGGTGATGTATAATTTCTGGTGCTCCATTGTTTTTGGAGACCAGTCCTACGATGGCAACCCTTTTCAAAAACACAAACACCTCGCTATCGGGGCAGCTCACTTCCAGCAATGGCTTGCCCTGTTCACGGCCACGGTGGATGAACACTTTGAAGGGTTCAATGCCAATGAAATTAAAGCCCGCGCCGCCAGCATCGCCGGTGTGTTTCAACATAAACTCGGTCTCTTGTAACCCGGCATTTTTGTTGTAATTTTCTCCTTTTCAACCTATTATGAAAAAGATTATTGCCGACCAGGCACCCAAAGCCATCGGACCTTATTCCGCTGCCATCCAATCCGGAAATCTGATATTCTGTTCCGGTCAGACACCGTTGAACCCACAGACCATGGTAATAGAGGGCGCTACCGTCACCGAGCAAACCACCCTGGTGCTGACAAACCTGGAAAATGTACTTAAGGCGGCGGGATCCGATCGAACCAAGGTGCTGAAGACATCTGTGTTTCTTAAGAATTTTGCGGATTTTGAAAGGATGAATCAGGCCTATCAGGCTTTTTTTGGTGATCATACACCTGCCCGCACCACAGTGGAAGTTAGCCGCCTGCCCAAAGATGCCCTGGTCGAAATTGACTGCGTCGCCGAACTCTAACCTGGTCCCTGGTTCTCCGTACCTCTCTTTTCTCTTTTACTTTTTTAAGGTCAGTCTGTAAATTATGACTAAAGTCATCTTTTGGACTGTGATCCGTCATGTTTGGCCCTTGGGGTGGCTTCTATTTTTAGGCCATAATTTTCTACCTAAACCCAACTTCCGCCATGGAATTAGTCAAAATCCACTACGACAACAAGATCGTAAAGGCGTTTATCATCGCCTCAGTCATCTTTGGCATCGTGGGAATGACAGTCGGATTGCTCGTAGCAATTCAGCTCTTTTATCCTGCGTTTAACTTTGAGTTTCAGTACACCACCTTTGGCCGCATCCGGCCACTGCACACAAACGCGGTGATATTTGCCTTCGTCGGCAACGCCATGTTTGCCGGGGTTTACTACTCACTCCAGCGCCTGCTGAAGACCCGCATGTTTAATGACGGCCTCAGCTGGATTCACTTCTGGGGTTGGCAATTGATCATTCTGGCAGCGGCGATCACCCTGCCCCTGGGGATTACCACATCAAAGGAATACGCCGAACTGGAATGGCCCATTGATATAGCCATCGCGCTGATTTGGGTCGTATTTGGTATTAACCTCATCGGCTCAATCATCAAACGTCGTGAAAAGCACATGTATGTAGCCGTATGGTTCTACATCGCCACATTCGTTACGGTGGCCGTGCTTCACATCGTTAACTCATTTGAAATGCCGGTGACACTATTCAAGAGCTATTCCTGGTACGCTGGCGTTCAGGATGCCTTGGTGCAATGGTGGTATGGACACAATGCAGTGGCATTCTTCCTCACGACACCTTACCTCGGCATGATGTACTACTTCCTGCCCAAGGCGGCCGAGCGGCCGGTGTACTCGTACCGCCTCTCGGTGGTGCACTTCTGGGCGC
>DNZD01000111.1 GCA_003504855.1 Cytophagales bacterium | reverse complement strand
ATGGCTTTTATCTGAAGAGCGGTGCCTACAACAATGTATTCTACAGCACACCCCGGTCTTTTGCACGTTATGGTTTGCTACTGCTCAACAAGGGTGTGTGGGATCGTACTACCGTTATTCCCTCCTCTTACTTTCCCCTGATGACTACATCGTCTCAGACCATTAATCCATCCTATGGATACCTTACCTGGTTGAATGGCAAGATCAGCTATATGGTACCTGGCTCGCAACTGGTCATCCCCGGGTCCATTGCACCCAATGCCCCAGCCGATATGTTTGCTGCGATGGGGAAGAACGGCCAGATCATTAATGTAGTGCCCAGCAAAAATCTGGTGGTTATACGCATGGGAGATGTTCCGGACACCTCATCGGTGCCATATCTTTTTCAAAATGATCTTTGGGGTAAATTGAATGCCATCATCCGTTAATCAGCTATTAACGATGTTGCGGATCATGATCGGAGTTTGTCCAGCACACGGTTAAGTTCGGCTGCCTCGGCTTTAGTGATGGTCTTGAGGGTTGCTTGCCAATCGCCTGAAAGCTTGTCAATGTGGCTTAACAGCTCAAGGCCTTTGGTCGTAATGATAATGTCTACCTGACGGCGGTTGCTTTTGCAAATGTCCCGACGGACCAAACCTTTCTGACGAAGCTTTTCAACCAACCTCGTGGCATTGCTGCTCTTGTCAATCATCCTGCAGGTAATTTCCGCCAGCATCAGTGCCTTCGGGTGGCTGCCACGCAAAATGCGCAATACATTGTATTGTTCGGGGGTAATACCCATCGGCTTGAGGCGGAGGGCATTCTGGTGATAAAGCCAGCTACTGGTATAGAGTAAGTTAACGGCAACTTTGTGAAACTCACTCTCAAACTTCTCCTGACGGATATCCTGTTCCAGTGACATGCCGTAAAGGTACTAACAATTATTGTCGTGACAACTATTCGCCAAATCGCCGGTCCTTCATGGTTTCTTTTACACCGCCATAAAGAACATCCAGCACGCCGGATTCGCTGAAAAACTTATGCGGAAAAGGTAATTCGATTTTGGAGACATCATTCAATTCATTCATGGCATCTGTTGGTATCTCAAACTTCAGGCAACCAAGAACGTCCTCGAGTTGTGCCGGTTTGGTTGCTCCCACAATCGGGACGATGGATTGTCCTTTGTGCTGTCGTGTCCAGTTGATGGCTACCTGAGCAGGCGATACACCGAGGCGATCAGCAATTTCCACTACCTTCTTCGTAATCGACACCGCGCGTTCGCCAAGCCGTGCACTTTGGGGCGTAATCCTTCCTTGCTCTCCGCGGAGGTATTTTCCGGTCAACGCGCCCCCGGCCAAGGGTGCCCAGGGAGTCACGGTCATGCCAAAGGCCCGGGCCATCTGCATCAATTCCGGTTCAACGCTGCGTTGGATCAAACTGTATTCAATCTGAAGACCGACGAACTGGGACCAGCCACGCAGTTGCGCCATGGTATTCGCCTGACTGACTACCCAGGCCGGTGTGTCGCTAACGCCGATATAGTGCACCATTCCCCGACTGACAAGGTCTTCCAGTCCTTTCATAATTTCTTCTGTGGGCGTCCAACTGTCCCAGGCGTGGACCCACAGTACATCGATAAATTCAGTGTTCAGGCGACGCAAACTTTCATGTACACTACGCATCATGTTTTTACGGTGATTACCGGCAAAATTCAAATCGCCGGCCCGATCGCGAAGGGAGTATTTTGTTGCGATAACAAAGTGATCCCGGTCCGCGGCCACCATTTCACCCAACCACTTTTCTGATGTTCCTTCCGTATAGCGGTTAGCTGTATCAAGAAAATTTCCGCCGGCGTTGGTATAGGTATCAAATACTTTTTGACTTGTTGCCCGATCAGCACCCCATTTCCATTCGGAACCAAATCCCATGGTGCCCAGACACAATTCCGACACGCGCAGTCCGGAATTGCCAAATAGCTTAAGATTCATACTCATGATGTACTAAACTAAAAAGGATTCAAAAGGTTCGTTTATCGCCAGTCGCCGAGCAGAATAAATCCGGCCCAATAGTAGGGATGGCTGAATTTTGGATTGGCAGCCACCGCGCGTTGTGACAACCGCAGGGCATCAACCGGATTCATCGTCTTTATGTTCTTATAAAATCCCGTCATCAGCAATGCCGTTGCCTCGTCATCTACTTTCCAAAGGCTTGCCACTACCGACTTGACACCATTCTGCAGGAATCCGCTCGCCGGACTTACGGCAGCGCTTTCGTTAGAGCCTTTGGTTACTGCCGTCTGACAAGCTGATAGCACCACAATATTCAGATGGTTCATCACTTCCATGCCCCATAATTCCTCGAGGGTAAGTTTACCATCTTCACTTTTTGATGGATTGCCGGCCATGGTGATAAAGGATTGCGAGAAGTCCTCATAATCCAGGTTGCCATGGGTAGCGAAATGCATGACATTATACTCTTCGCCGGCATACTTGGCTTTGTCCTCTGTCGCATCATTACGAACAAACACAGCTGCATTTGGGTACATCGATTTGATTTCCGTCACCTCCCTCTCGGTAGAAGGCAAAGAAAGGTCCGGGTTACCGAACGCCAGAATATTATACTTTTTGTCAATCTCTGCATCGTTGCGGAAGAGCATATCCGTAGAATTGGCATAGAAGATCGCAAACTGATTGACCAGCAAACTGAATCTCCCGTTACTCAGGGTTTTTCCCAGCAACTGAAAAGGGATGTAGTTTAATGCACCTGTCGGGATTACACCCAGTTTGGTCTTGCCTTTAATCTCCTTGGCTACCGGTGCGATGAGGTAATGATAGGCATCTTCAAACGGGCGGATCATGGGGTCCGTCTGCTTGATCTCATTGACTATTTCCTCGCGTTCAGCCAATTCGTTTTTGGATTCACCCACGGGGAAGCCGCCCAGGTTGTGCAACACAATATTGAGCATGGCATTGATGTCCTTCGTTAATTGTTCCCGGGGGACGGATACAATCTTGGCCACCACCGTATCAGAGGTTGCGGCGAAGATGTACAATTGTTGTTCCCCGGCCAGGTAAGACAGCAAAGCCATGTCTTTGGGAATCTTGGTTTTCACCTTTCTGAATTGAACCGGCTGTACACTGTTGTTGAAATACTTGGACAGTTCTGGTTGTACGTTGATTTGCTGGTTGACAAACTTCAGGTATTCGGTTTCTGCGATGGTCTTTACACCTTCCAGTGCTTTCACCTGCTCACTGGCCTTGGCATTATTGGCCTGGGCTTTGGCAAAAGATATTTGCTTGTCGATGCCATCCAGTTTGGCTTTCATGAGCCGTTCTTCATCCAGCGCGCGTTGCTTCTTCTCATTCTCAAATTTTACATCCAGCCCCTTGAATTTGGCTTTGAGGTTTTCTTCATTGTTTTTCTGAATGACCGTCATCGCCTCTTCGGTTTCACCGAGGGCAAGCAGTACTTCCACGAGCGCGTCATACAATGCGGCGATGTTCTTGTCCGATGAGAATAATTTTCTGGCTTCATCACCGCCTACTACTTTGTTGCGCACTTTCTCAATTACCTTTTCAGCTTCCACCAGGTACTCCTTACTCTTCTTCAGGTCATTGGTGTTCTTATAGGCAATACCCAGCAGGTAAAGCGATTCCCATAGAGTATTGTCTTTGCCGATATTTTTGGATTTGGTGTACGTTTCCTCCAGCAGCACCTTGGCTTTGTCAAACTGTTTTTGTTCCACCATTAGTTTACCCTGCAACACCAGGTTGTTGAGGTATCCGATAACAATACCTGTTTCTTTACCGATGGCAACGCCCTCATTGAGGAAAGTGGCGGCTTCGGCATATTTCTTTTGCTCAATTTTCAATCGACCCAATTCGCCAAGGATGTCCATCTTGACCCGTTTGGCTCCGGCCTTTTGTGCTCCGGCCAGCGCGTCTTTTAACCATTTTTCCGCTTCAACATAATTACCCATCTGGTAATAGATGTCGCCGATATTCGATTTGATAATGCACATGTTGGCATCTTCATCTCCGGCTTTATGCATGATGTCATAGGCCTTCATGGAGTATTCCAATCCCTTGGGGTAGTTGCCCTGTGAGACATAGTTCTCGCCGATATTAGCCAGCGGAGCAAGACGGGCATATTCTGTTCCCAACTTGAGATACATGCTATCGGCCTTGCCCTGAAACTTCATGGCGAGTTCGTACTCACTCAATACCCGATAAACATTGCCCCGGTCGATATACGTTCCGGCGATGCCCCATTCGTTATTCAGGGAACGATACAGTTCATAACTTTTATCAATGACTTCCAACGCTTTGTTGAACTCACCCTGATCGCTGTAAACTGTAGCGCGGGCTCCAATTACACTGGCCAGGTATGACTTGTCTTTCATGGTGTCGCACACAGCCAGCGCCTGGTCATAGTACAGCAATGCCTTATTCAAATCACCATAGACCAGGTGTGCATCCTGTCCAATGTTCAGGAGCGTGTTGGATACCTGTTGCCAGTTCTTGAGCTTTTTATACAAGGCCAGCGATTTCTCAGCATTCTGATCAGCCAAGGCAGCACGGCCGGTACTGCGGTATAAGTAACGCATTTGATAATAGCAGAAGGCCAGCAGGTTTTCATTGTTGAGCGGCTTCGCTACAGCAATGGCCTGGTTATACCAACCTTCTACTTTTTTATAGTCATTGGTGGTGCTTTGTTCCAGGATACCCATCCAAACGAGGCTGTAGACCTCATCGGTTTTTGATTTTATTTTGCGGTACAGGGGAAGCGATGCCTCAACTTTTTCGCGAGCCAGCGTGTAGTCTTTTTTATCATTAAGGGCCAGGCCCCATTCATAGAGTGCCGATGCCCACGAGGCGGTATCTTTTCTGGCCTGGTTCATCAAAACGGTCTTGTTGTAATAATCAAATGACCTGGCATACTCCTTGGACTTGGCATATCGCGAGGCCATTTTGCTGTAGGTAGTTGCCATGCGGGCAGAGTCCCTGATGATCTCAAGCGCACCTATGGCTTTAGCGAGTGCTTCTGTACTTTTTACAGGATTCCCGGTCTCGTCGTATAGATCTGAAAGGGATTTCCATGATTTATAGATCATCTCCTGGTTATTGCTGCCGGCACCCATTTCTATCGCGCGTTCATGCTCCTGAATCGCCTTTTGAAAATTCTCCATCCCCCAATAGGTCTGTGCAATGTTGGAGCGTATGGTCATGGCATTGCTGGTGTCTTTGTTGGCCAGGAAGAGCGCATAAGCCTTTTCATAGCCTTCAATAGATTCCTCGTTGCGGTTCATCAAGCCCAGGTTGTATGAATAACTCCACCAGGCATTGGCTTGGGCGTCGGCATTCTTAGTGGTCTGCGCAATGTCCAGCGCTTCCTTCAATAATTGATCTGCCTGTGCATAATCGGATCGGTTGTCGCGATATGCGCGTGCCAACGACGTGATGGCATCCACAAGCTCTTCGGGTTTTGGGCTTTTGCGGTAGATCTCTACCTGCCTGGCAAGCCAGTATAGCTGTTTGCCATAGTGCTTGAAGTGCTCATAACTCGCTGAAGTTTTGAAGTATATGTCCCCGCGGAACTTGAGATCAGCTGCATGCGGAATATTCGCAATGGCCAGTTGATGGTATTTATAACATTGTACGGAGTCGTCCAGTGTTCGATACGTTCCACCCAGATTATTGAGGATCGTTGCCGTATTGCTGGAATCCTTCTCTTCCCTGTATAAGGTGAGTGACTTTTGGTATCCTGCCAGAGCCTCTTTTGGTCTTTTAAGGTGGTTGGCATAATTATATGCGATATTCCAGTAGGTACCCGCCATCCCGGATTTGTTGCCAGACTTTTGATACTCGATCAGGGACAGGTGATACGTTTCATCTGCCTTCCGGTACTGTTTTAGGTCATCTTCATATACTTTCCCAATGGCTTCGAGGGTAGCAGCAGCAAATGCCGGGTCATTCTTTTTATGCGCATAAACAAGTCGTTGTTCCAGGTAACTGATCCGCTTGCGGTAATGATTGAAATACTGTGCGGTCTCAGACGCTTTTTGATAGGCCGCAATGGGATCGTCCAGATCTGAACTTTTCCGGGAGAGTGCGATCGCTTCTTCATTCAACCGGTAGGCTGAAACTGAATCGCCCATGTTTCGGTGCATCACCGCCATATTCGTCAGCATGGTTCGCCAATCGGCTGTATCATTTTGTGCTGCATAGTATTTTAATGCCTTGCCGTACAGCTCCAGCGGACGTTGCAGGTTTTTTGGACCTGACGTCTTTTTGTTTTCCTGCTCCGACAACACATAGGCCAGATTCCAATAAGAATCCGTCAGCCAGGTGGTGTCCGGGTGTTGTTCAAAATATTTCAC
>DNZD01000062.1 GCA_003504855.1 Cytophagales bacterium | reverse complement strand
AACAATTGATGTGGAACAGTCGGAAGGACAAATGATGATCGCGGGCATGGTGCGGGACTTTGCGGAGAGGTTCATTAGACCTCACGTTATGACCTGGGATGAAGCGCAGGAATTTCCTGTAGCATTGTTTCAGGAGATGGGAAAACTTGGGTTGATGGGGGTGTTGGTGCCAGAAGCCTATGGGGGTGCAGGTTTGACTTATCACGAATATGTCACTGCCATTATTGAGGTCTCTCGAGTAGATGGATCAATAGGCTTGTCCATGGCGGCACACAATTCATTGTGCACCAATCATATTCTTCAATTTGGAAACGAAAGCCAAAAGCAACAATACTTGCCCGGTTTAGCCAGTGGAAAATGGATCGGCGCTTGGGGATTGACTGAGCCAAACACAGGATCGGACGCAGGTAACATGCGAACAGTAGCCAAACGAGACGGAGATTATTACATCCTCAACGGCACGAAGAATTTCATCACCCATGGCAAGACCGGTCAGGTGGCTGTGGTTATTGTTCGAACCGGTGAGCCTGGGGATTCACATGGCATGTCTGCATTTATTGTGGAACGAGGTACTCCTGGGTTTTCGGCGGGCAAAAAGGAGAATAAGCTGGGCATGCGGGCATCTGAAACGGCTGAAATGGTTTTTTCGGACTGCCGGGTTCACAAGAGCCAATTGTTGGGCAAGGAAGGGGATGGATTCGTTCAATCCCTCAAAGTGCTTGATGGTGGCAGGATCTCAATTGCAGCCCTAAGTGTGGGTATTGCACAAGGTGCTTTTGATGCTGCCTTACAGTATTCTAAGGAACGACACCAGTTCAATAAGCCCATTTCCACCTTCCAGGGCATATCATTCAAATTAGCGGACATGGCTACCCGGATTGAGGCTTCCCGCCTTTTGACCTTTCGGGCAGCTGAACTGAAGAATCTGGGGAAATCGGTCAACAAAGAATCGGCCATGGCCAAGCTGTATGCGTCTGAAGTGGCCGTGGAAGTGGCCAATGAAGCAGTCCAGATTTTTGGAGGCTATGGTTACACCAAGGATTTTCCGGCCGAAAAATTTTACCGGGATGCCAAATTGTGCACCATTGGGGAGGGAACCTCGGAAATCCAGAAATTGGTTATTTCCAGGGCACTTTTGCAAAAATGATCTCCCATGCGCTATATTTGCCCCCCTAACACGAGAATATGCTGATTATCAACATCAAAGAGAACGAGTCCATCGACAAGGCCCTGAAGCGCTTCAAGAAAAAGTTTGAGAAGACCGGAGTGTTGCGTGAGCTTCGCGCCCGGACTTCCTTTGAAAAGCCTTCTGTTACCCGCCGTACAGAGGTTTTGAAGGCGATTTATCGCCAGAAGCAGTACGTTTCAGAGAATTATTGATCATTCGCTGGTCAACTACTGATCAGCCTGGATACATATCCCTTCGGATACTTCTCCGAAGGGATATTTTTTTTTAAATTTCTAGTGCCGTTGGTGAGCACGCATGGTTGATTCCTTTCTGAATTATTTGAAATACGAGAAAAGGTTCAGTCCCCATACGGTTCAATC
This sequence comes from Cytophagales bacterium, assembly GCA_003504855.1. Classification (GTDB taxonomy): domain Bacteria; phylum Bacteroidota; class Bacteroidia; order Cytophagales; family Cyclobacteriaceae; genus ELB16-189. Next base: position 6,475 of record DNZD01000062.1, on the reverse strand, counting down.
ATATCAAAACGACCTCTCCCAGTTTTCCCTGTATTTGAAAGAGCAATTCGATGAGGAACCCGCAAAGGCGACTTATCCGTTGATCCGTTCCTGGATTGTTCAACTCTCTGAACTTGAACTCGACCCCCGCAGCATCAATCGCAAGATTGCAAGTTTGCGGAGTTTCTATAAGTTTCTGCTGCGGCAAAGCACCATTGAAAAGAATCCGATGGTGAAGGTAAAGGTGCTTAAGACCCGCAAAAAGCTTCCGCATTTTGTTCAGGAGGCCGAAATGAATGTGGTCCTGGACCAGCAGCCATTTGAAGATAACCTGGCAGGATGGCGTGAACGTCTCGTACTAGAATTGCTTTATGGCACAGGCATACGCTTGACTGAATTGATAAACCTTCGCGATAATCAGATCAATCTATCTGAGCAAACTATTCGCGTATTGGGTAAGCGCAACAAAGAACGGGTTATACCCTTCTCTAACTCTTTGGTTCCAGTAATTACGAATTATCGGAAGGTGAGAAACAAAGAGGTGGTGCCAAACGATCTGGGACTCTTGATCGTTAATGATGATGGAGGTAAATGTTACCCGATGATGATCTACCGGCTCGTTAGAAAGCATCTAGGTGCACATACATCGGTGGAAAAGCGCAGCCCGCACGTTTTGCGACACAGCTATGCCACACACCTGTTGAATAAAGGAGCGGAAATCAACGCAGTCAAGGATTTATTGGGACATAGTAGCCTCGCGGCCACCCAGGTATATACACATAACTCCATGGAGAAATTAAAGAAAGTATTTGATCAAGCCCATCCAAAGGCCTGATGTCTTATTGTTTCACTTAACGCACATTATTATGAGACTGCAAGTTCATTCCATCCATTTCGACGCAGACCGCAAGTTGCTTGATTTTATCGAGCAGCGCGTCGACAAACTGAATACATACTATGATCGTCTTGAGGGTGGCGAAGTCTTTTTGCGCTTGAATAACGAGGGGGTCGAGAACAAGACGGTAGAGATTAAGCTCAATGTCCCTGGCAAAATGTTGTTCGCCAAAGAGCAGGCCCGGTCATTTGAAGCCGCGGCCGATCAGGCGGTAGAAGCCTTGAGGAACCAATTGTCCAAGTACAAAACTCAGGTCAAAGACGGAAGAGCATAAATGAAAAGGCCCCGAAACCGGGGCCTTTTGTTATTGTTTATTTCAACTTGAACGCCTTTTTGACGCTGTCAACGTAATCCAGCTTTTCCCAGGGGAACAATTCCACTTTCACCTTTTTCTCATTCTGTGAACCCTTGTTGAAAACCTTCTCTACAACTTGAGGAGCACGGCCCATGTGGCCATACGCCGCAGTCTCCTGATAAATGGGTGTGCGCAACTTGAAGCGCTCTTCAATGAAGTAAGGGCGCATATCAAAGATCTTCTCAACGGCTTTGGAGATTGCACCATCGGTCATGTTTACCTTGGCTGTTCCGTAGGTGTTTACATAGAGACCAACAGGGTGAGCAACGCCAATGGCGTAGGCAACTTGTACCAGCACTTCGCTGCAAAGACCAGCGGCAACCAGGTTCTTGGCGATGTGCCGCGTGGCATACGCCGCAGAGCGGTCAACTTTGGAAGGATCTTTTCCAGAGAAGGCACCACCACCGTGGGCACCTTTGCCACCGTATGTATCAACAATAATCTTGCGACCAGTCAATCCGGTGTCGCCGTGAGGTCCACCGATGACAAATTTTCCGGTTGGATTAACATGGTACTTGATATCGTTACCGAACAAACTATGCAGTCGTTTCGGCAACTTCTTCTTCACGCGGGGAACCAGGATATTGATAACGTCATTCTTAATGGTCTTCAACATGGCAGCATCCTTGTCGAAGTCGTCGTGCTGGGTTGAGATAACAATAGTATCAATCCGTTGAGGTTTGCCATCATCGCTGTATTCGATGGTAACCTGTGATTTTGCATCCGGGCGGAGGTACTTCATTTCTTTTCCTTCGCGGCGGATGGCAGCAAGTTCGAACAGCAGTTGGTGGGCGAGATCCAACGGCAGCGGCATATAATTGTCTGTTTCGTTGGTGGCATAACCAAACATCATCCCCTGATCACCGGCACCCTGATCTTCTTTCTTCTTGCGCTCAACGCCCTGATTGATATCTGAGGATTGTTCATGGATCGCAGAGAAAATTCCGCAGCTGTTGGCCTCGAACATGTACTCACTCTTGGTATAGCCAATTTTGCGAATCACCTCGCGGGCAATATTCTGAACATCCAGATAAGCTTGTGATTTTACCTCACCGGCCAATACCACTTGTCCGGTAGTAACCAGCGTTTCGCAGGCCACCTTGGAATTGGGATCATAGGCGAGGAAATAATCAATAAGCGCATCAGAAATCTGATCAGCGACCTTGTCGGGGTGCCCTTCGGAAACTGATTCGGAGGTGAATAGGTATGCCATAATGTTTTTTCGGGTTATTTAAAGGTCGCAAAGATAAACAGCTTTAATAATATCACCTACTTAACCGGCGGCGAGAAGCAGGAAAACAGCAGGGGTTTTGCCGATGGCTATTGGCTCCTTTTTCCATTGAATCACTGTTTTGCTAACGATTGTTTCATTCTGTCCAGTAAGATTAACTGCTACACAGAGCTGGGTATCATCCCGAAGGGACCTCAATAAATGACCCAACATGGCATCATTGCGGTAAGGAGTTTCAATAAAAATCTGCGTCTGATGGTGTTGTTGAGACTCCCGCTCCAACTCTCGGATAACGGCAGAAGCATTTTTGGAATCAATGGGCAGATAGCCATGAAAGGCAAACTGTTGGCCATTAAATCCGGAAGCCATTAAGGCCAGTAGGATGGAGGACGGTCCCGTGATCGGCACTACTTTGATGTGGTGTGAATGCGCATAGGCCACGGCCAAGGCGCCGGGGTCAGCAATGCCAGGGCACCCGGACTCGCTGATCACACCCATTGCATGACCTTCGCGTGCAGGCAACATCAGTCCGCCAATCTGTTCGGGGAGGGTGTCTTTATTGAGCACTTCAAAACTGAGTGTCTCGATGCTCTCGTGTACCTTCAGGCTACTGACGAATCTTCGCGCCGTCCGGACATTTTCGCTAAGAAAGTATCGCGTATTGCGCACGGCCTCCAGAACGGCTATCGGCAACTGGGTTGACTGCGTGTTGTCAGCAATTATCGTCGGAATCAAATAGAGGATACCAGACATAGATCAGGAGTGTAAGATGCCATCGCGATCCAGTTCCTTGATGTGCGTTAAATTCGCTTCGCAAATGGTATCCGGCACGAATACAAATCGCTTATCAAAGATCTCCCTCCCTACGTAGTAACTCACCCAATATTCGTTGCTGAGGTGAAACACGGCCGCATCGATAGGTTCTACCAGGGCAGAGCTATGGGCGGGAACGGTTTCGAGAAAATGCCGCAGCGTGGATGTGCGTTGCTTTTCACCGGCCTTTTCACCGTATCCAGTACTTGCCACCAGTGTATTCTCTAATGGAAAATCATTGTTGTTGATCAGGTATACTTTCCATTCATCCAACAGCAAGTTGTTCTTTTCACGCACAACGGCAAGGGTAACATGGGTAACTTTCGGAGGCCTGATGTCTTTAATCATGTGATACTGTGCTTGTAAGGCACTAATGAGTTGAAATCGGATTGAAACTAAAAAGTTCAATCAGGTGACGTTCAAGTACGATTCTGACTTCTTCCAAATTCATTTCCTTACCCAGCTCCTTTTGCATCGAAGTGACCGGTTTGTCGGCAATCCCGCACGGAACGATATACCGAAAATAGCTTAAGTCAGCGTTAACATTAAAGGCCAGCCCGTGAAGTGTTACCCACCGGATGGTCTTAACACCCAGCGCACATATTTTTCTGGCCTGATCTCCCTCTCCGAGCCAAACACCGGTCAAGCCGGCTATGCGACCGGAAGTAATACCAAATTCCTGCAGGGTAAGGATAACCGACTCTTCGAGGGTCCTCATATACCGGTGTATATCCGTAAAGAAATTTTCGAGGTCAATGACGGGATAGACTACGATTTGACCAGGCCCGTGGTAAGTGATATCGCCGCCTCGGTTGATGTGGTGAAATGTTGCGCCGATATCCGAAAGAGATTCAGGCTTAACCAAAAGGTTCTTCTCATCACCGCTTTTCCCCAAAGTAAAAACATGGGGATGTTCACAAAACAGCAGGTAATTTGGTGTTGGTTGTTGTTGATCTTCAGGCAGGCCCCGGTTGGCAGCTTTGATAGCGAGAATAGTATCGTACAGTTTGGTTTGATACGCCCAGGCAGATGCGTACTCCATACGCCCGAGACGAACTACCTTCACCTGACGGTTGATTCGGCTGTTCACTTTATTTTGGCCAGCTCCTCTTTCAGGAGGAGGACTGTTTCGGTGGCGTCCGGGTCGACCTGGTTTTCTAACGCCAGGAAAAAAGAAATCCAATCAGTGAGGTGAATCAGGTAGTAATACTGCTCCAACAGTGACGCACCCTGCGCCTTAATATCAATAACCGGATTTGAGCATTTTTCAAAAATTCTTCTGCACAGTTCCATTCGTTTATCTACACGTTCATGGTCGTGATCAGAATTGAGGTAGAGCACTTGCGCCTGGCTCAGCACGCCTGCTGGAAATTGCCACCCCATGATTTCATTATGGTTCAGTTCCGGGAAAGTATTGACATGGGCCAGTTGATTGGCATTTTCGTTGAGCTGTTGCTGGAAGCGCAGAGCCATAGCTTGCAGCCTCCCATCGCAGTAAATGAATGGCAGTTTGTTTTTCAATTTTCTGGCGATCGACTGGGCCTCAGCCTGTATGGCGGTCTCGTTATGATCGAGATAATCGATGGCATTTTCTGTTTCGCGAATGAACGCTGCCCCGATAAGGTTGGTGTGATATAGCGCCGAAAGTAGCGACACGACTTGATAACCGAGCATGGCACGTGCACTATTCGATCCATCAGGTATTCTGATGTGTAAAAAGTTGTATTCTCTGGCGAGGTCAAGCAATTTTCCTCCGGAAGTGATACAAATAATGTTTGCTCTTTTAAGCACGGCCTTTTGCACAGCGGAAAGCGTTTCTTCTGTATTGCCGGAGTAAGAGCAGGCAAAAAAGAGGGTATGGGTACTTACAAACTGGGGAATGTTATACCCCCGGCATACCGTTACGGGGATGGGAATCCTGCCAAAGGTGAGTGACTCTACTAGGTTGGCACTGATGCCACTGGATCCCACACCAGCAATAACCACATTCCGGATGTCACTTCCTGGCCTGGCCAGATCGGCGGCCTGGCCTATTCGAAGGGCTTCGGCAAGTTGTTGGGTAAAACCCTCAATGCGCTTTTTCATGTGGAATATGACCAATCAAAGGTAGACCATGACAGATAAAATCAAAAGAGGACAAGAGGGAGAGGAGTTGGCAGCCTCTTTTCTCGAGGAGAAGGGATATACAATCCTGGAAAGAAACTACCGTCATCGCAAATCTGAAATCGATCTGATTGTCTGTAAAGACCGGTGGCTCGTATTTGTTGAGGTGAAGACGCGAACGTCAACGGCATTTGGGTTTCCGGAAGAATTTGTTGACTACGCCAAGAAGCGAATGATTTTTCAGGGTGCATTGCACTATATGACGGAAAAGGATTGGCAGGGAAATGTCCGGTATGATATAGTAGCCATTCACGTAGACCGGGGATTGCCCGACATCCACCACATTGAAGATGCCTTTTACTGATTATTTGCCTTTCGCGGACGAGTAGATTTCGCGGCCCTTTTCATCCCACTCCTTTCGCACAAAGGGCTTGGCAGTTTTGTCGAAAGGTTCAGTGGGGTAAGCGATGATTTTTTTCCGCTTCCCATTGGGATAGTTTTCTACCCAATCGCCCACGCGTTGATCCCATTTATATTCTCCGGTTACGGCGATGGTACCATTTTCATGAAAAAGAAAGTAGAAGCCTTCGCGCTCGTCTATTTCTACAGGAATCATCTCTTTCACTTTGGTGTGCTCTACGGGATCATAGTAGGTGACCAGTGATTCCTTCGGCCACCCCTTGTAATACTTTTCTTTATCGTCAAGGATATCGTACCGGTCGTACTTCATCCAACGACCGTGCTTGGCGCCCTTGTAGAAAATGCCTTCTTCCAACACTACATTTCCCTGCAGTTTCTTGTAAGGACCATGTAGCAGTACGCCTTTCTTAGGGTCAAAGTTGCCAGTGCGCCGCACTTCACGACGGGTATAGTCATACCAATAAATATCCCGCACAAACTGTGTTGGCTTGTCTGGTTTTTTTAGAACGTAGAAGAGCTCAATGGTGGTCTTGTCTCCAAATCCCTTGCGCGTGTAGCTTTTTCTCGTTTTAATGCCGTAGAATGTCTTGCGCTTAGGTTTCTTCTTGGTGGTCACCACAGGCTCGGACGTTTTTTCGTCCAGGTCAAGAAGCTTATAGGGCTTTTCAGTTTCAAAAGT
>DNZD01000120.1 GCA_003504855.1 Cytophagales bacterium | reverse complement strand
CCCGCTCCTGCATGATCTTCGAGGCGCGCATTTCATCGCGTCTCACAATCAAATACACCTTGGGGCAAAGTTTGGATAAGTAGGTTGCTTCTTCAGCAGCTGAATCGCCGGCACCCACCACCGCTACATGCATACCGCGGTAGAAGAAACCGTCACAAACGGCACAGGCCGATACACCACGGTTGGTAAACTTTAGTTCAGACGGAAGTCCGAGATACTTGGCAGACGCGCCGGTGGCAACGATCACAGCCTCCGCTTCGATGGTATGTACATCGTCTACCACCGCTTTATGGGGGTAGCCCGAGAAATCTACTTTCGTAACGAGGCCATGGCGGACCTGTGTTTCAAACCGTTCTGCCTGGGCTTGCAGGTCCATCATCATCTGAGGGCCATCAATGCCTTTGGGATAGCCCGGGAAATTCTCCACCTCACCGGTAATGGTAAGTTGTCCTCCCGGCTGTCCACCGGTATACAATACGGGTTTCAGGCCGGCGCGTGCCGCGTATATGGCGGCGGTATATCCGGCGGGGCCCGATCCGATGATGAGTACCTTAACTTTTTCTGCTGTCATAACTTCTGTGATACAAAAAGGGTCCCCCGGAAGAGACCCTTGTAATTTCTTTCAATAGAACAGATAATTAACCAAGGTAAGGCTTAAGCGCTTTGCTGCGAGACGTATGGCGCAGACGGCGGATTGCCTTTTCCTTGATTTGACGAACGCGTTCACGGGTCAGGTTGAACTTCTCACCAATTTCTTCGAGGGTCATGGCGTGCTCGCCATTAAGTCCGAAGTACAGGGTGATGACGTCTGACTCACGCTGTGTCAGGGTAGACAAAGCGCGTTGTACCTCGCGGCGCAAGGAGTCTGTCATCAGACCCTGGTCGGGCGTATCTTCTCCGTCGTTTTCAAGTACATCGAGCAAGCTGTTCTCTTCGCCCTGCACAAACGGTGCATCCATGGAAACATGGCGTCCGCTGATCTTCATCGTATCCACCACTTCTGCCGTGGTCACTTCGAGTACTTCCGCCAATTCTTCCGGAGAAGGCTCGCGTTCATACTTCTGTTCCAGTTCGGAGAACGTCTTCGAAATCTTATTTAACGAACCTACCCGGTTAAGGGGCAAGCGCACAATACGCGACTGTTCGGCGAGGGCCTGCAGGATGGACTGACGAATCCACCATACGGCATAGGAGATGAATTTAAAACCGCGCGTTTCATCGAAGCGCTGTGCGGCCTTAATCAATCCCAGATTACCTTCGTTGATGAGGTCACCGAGCGAAAGTCCCTGGTTCTGATATTGCTTGGCCACCGAAACAACAAATCGCAGGTTGGCTTTCGTCAGTTTCTCGAGGGCGATCTGATCGCCTTCTTTGATCCGCTTGGCCAACTCTACTTCCTCGTCCGGTGTTAGCAAATCAACCTTACCAATTTCCTGGAGATACTTGTCAAGTGACTGGCTCTCCCGGTTGGTAATCTGTTTACTGATCTTTAGTTGTCTCATGGGCCGGTTGTAACTCTATTAGAAACGGAAAGTTGAAAAATTAGTTCCAAAAACCTGTTTTTGCAAGTTAGGCAGGGGCCTGTTCCTGCTTCTGCGGAGGCTTCGGGAGCAATACTTTTCTGGAGAGACGGAATTTACCCGTTTTCTTGTCTACCTCTACCAGTTTCACCTTCACCTGCTCTCCTACTTCCATCACGCCATCCATGGTCTCCAAACGCTCCCATTTGATCTCGGAAATGTGGAGGAGGCCATCTTTGCCCGGCATGAATTCAACGAACGCTCCGAACGGCATAATAGACTTCACAATGCCGTCGTAGGTTGCACCGACTTCTGGTACGGCCACAATGGCGTTGATCCGTTTCATGGCACCGTCCATGGCTGCCTGGTTGGTAGCGAAAATGCTTACGATGCCGCGCTTGTCTTTCTCTTCAATAACGACGGTAGCACCGGTAGTATTTTGAATATCCTGAACGACTTTTCCGCCAGGCCCGATTACCGCGCCGATCATCTCTTTCTCAATGTAAATGGTATGGGCACGTGGTGCATGTGGTTTCAGGTCTGCCTTAGGAGCCTGAATGGTCTTCGACATTTCATTGAGGATGTGCAGACGTCCTTCTTTGGCTTGCAAGAGGGCTTCCTTCAGCACATCATACGTCAGGCCATCCACCTTGAGGTCCATCTGGCAACCTGTGATGCCTTTGGTGGTACCGGTTACTTTGAAGTCCATGTCACCGAGGTGATCTTCATCACCGAGGATATCCGAAAGAATGGCGTAACGGCCCTTGTCAGAGATCATACCCATGGCAATACCGGAAACGGCTGCTTTGATGGGCAAACCAGCGTCCATCAGGGCCAATGAACCAGCACATACGGTGGCCATGGATGATGAACCATTGGATTCGAGGATATCCGACACAATGCGGATGGTATACGGATTGGCATCGTCGGCAGGAAGCACCTGCTTCAATGAACGATAGGCCAGGTTACCGTGACCAATTTCACGACGGCCGGGGCCGCGGTTGGGCTTCACTTCACCTGTAGAGAATGAAGGGAAGTTATAGTGCAACATAAATTTGTTGTTGCCGGAGAACATGGCTCCGTCAATCATTTGCTCATCAAGCTTGGTGCCGAGGGTAACCGTGCTCAATGACTGCGTTTCGCCGCGGGTGAAAATAGCTGATCCGTGGGCAGAAGGAAGGTAATCGATCTCCGTCCAGATGGAACGGATCTCCGTAGTCTTGCGACCGTCCAGGCGAACACGCTCGTTCAACACGAGGTCGCGGCAGGCTTTCTTCTGGATGTCGTGATAGTACTTCTTCACCAAACCCTTGTCGATGGTGGTATCGGCGGGAAGTGAATTGATGTATTCTTCTTCTACCTGGTGAAATAACTCAGAACGCTTTTGCTTGTTGGGCGTCTGCAGGCGGGCCACCGCGTAGGCCTTGTCGTACAACAACTTGAACAACTCTTCCTTAAGGGCAGGGTCGTTCTTCTCATGGCTATAGGTACGCTTAACCGTCTTGTTGGTTTCTTTGGTCAACTCGATCTGAAGCTGGCATTGTACCTTGATTGCTTCATGGGCCACTTTGAGGGCGGCCAACATATCATCTTCGGATACTTCCTTGGCTTCGCCTTCGACCATCAGGATGTTTTCGATGGAGGCGGCAACGATCAGGTCAAGGTCTGCCTTTTCCTTCTGAGCGAGCGTGGGGTTGACAATATACTGACCGTCAACGCGGGCTACGCGCACTTCAGAGATCGGACCCTGGAACGGGATATCGGATACCGACAATGCTGCTGATGCGGCAAATGCTGCGAGGGCATCAGGGAGGCCATCCTCATGTCCGGAAATCAACTGAATAATTACCTGAGTTTCGGCATGATAATCATCTGGAAATAAGGGACGTATAGCGCGGTCAACCAAGCGGCTGATGAGGATTTCATAGTCAGACAAGCGCCCTTCGCGACGGAGGAACCCGCCTGGTATTTTACCGGTAGAGGCAAACTTTTCCTGGTAGTCTACAGACAGGGGAAGGAAGTCAGCTCCCTCCTTGCCTTCTTTATTCGATACCACGGTAGCCAGCAACATGGTGTTACCCATGCGCAATACGACAGATCCGTCGGCCTGGCGGGCGAGCTTACCGGTTTCAATGGTGATGGTGCGGCCATCGGGCAGCGCACAGGTTTTCGTAATTGGAGTTGGTTTCATAAAGTTTTTGATAGGCGCAATCAGCCTTGTTACAAAAGCGAAAAGGGAACCCTGTGGTGGGTTCCCGATTCAGTGATAGGATTACTTATTTACGTAAGTCAAGTTCAGCAATAATTGACCGGTAGCGGTCAATGTTGGTCTTCTGGAGGTATCCCAGCAGCTTCTTGCGCTGGCCAACCAGGTTGAGAAGACCTTGCTGGGTAGAGAAGTCCTTTTTGTGACCCTTGAGGTGTTCGGTTAACGAATTGATCCGGTGGGTGAAAAGGGCAATTTGTGACTCTGGTGATCCTGTATCGGTCTTTGACTTGAGGGCACCGTGCTTACTGAAAAGTTCCTGCTTTTTGGCTGAATCGAGCTTCATCGTTTAGTATTTACAGCTTTTAATCATTTTTAATCGCGCAAAAGTACGAACAATCAGCAATTTCACCAAAATCAGCCCACTTTTTGAGGTATATCTTTCTGTAACCCCAGGCGTCGTTTCAGCTTGAAAATGGCCACCTGGTAGAAATCGGCGTCAAACAACCGGGCATCGAGGCGTGCCTGCCGCAGGAAAAAGAGGCCCACCAGGGTCAGGATGAAGTCGGCAGCCCATATCCCCGGACCAACGGCAATCTTCTCCTGCAGTGCCCACTTTTCGCCGGTGCTGGTAATCAGGTAAAAGGTGATGAAAAAGAAGATGGAGAAGATCACCGGGATACCCAGTCCCCCCTTTTTTATAATCGAGCCCAGCGGCGCTCCGATCAGGAACATAACGATGCATGCCAGGGAATTGGAGAAAATCTTATGCCATTGGATCTGGAATATCTTGTACTCCATGTTGTAGTTCGTCCTGTTGGTGTTCATGTTCAGGAACTGGCTTTTGAGCATCCGGGTATGGTTAAGCGCGCTGGCTATCTCGTCCATCGTGTAAGGACGCTTATAAATGCTGTCTGAGTAATGCTTCAACTTCGGGGTGATGGTGGTAGGCACATGGCGCATCGAAGTAAACAGTATGTGGGTGCTGCCTGGATTGGTACGCTCCTGAATGGAGTCTTTGCGGTGTTTCATGTTTACCAGATCAGCAGGCACAGGAATACTGTCGTCTTTCG
>DNZD01000366.1 GCA_003504855.1 Cytophagales bacterium | reverse complement strand
TTCTACCATCGGGTACATTGATCCATGGACTTCGCGCCTTGACAGCAGATCAACCAATACTTTCGTGGTTGCTCGTTTTAGCCCCATTTGCGGGATAAAAACTTTTTTCAATAAATCATAAACGAGGGCCTGTTTGTGGAGTCTAAAGCTCAAAGGCTTCATGAAACATCTTTCCTTCCTTTTGCCCATCCTGCTTCTGTCTTGTCAACTTCAGGATGAAGCCATAACCAAACAACCGGTCGCCGGAACAGTCACCTCTGCCGGCGAGCAGAATATCCTTATCAATGGTGATTTTGAATCCTGGCAAGACAATAACCAGCCATCTGGCTGGCTGGTTCTGGATGAATACGGCGATCCCGATCTGGTAAATATTTCGGACGATTCATATTCAGGAAGCCACTCTTTACGCCTGACCCGCAATTGCGCCGGCGAACATTTTGTTTATCAGGACGTACCTGTACAGCCGAAGACCTACTATGAAGCTGCTGTGTTTGTTGCCGGAAAAATCAACGACTACACCTATGGCGGACTCCAAATCACGTCTCCGATCAATTCCAGTCTGGGCTCTCACCTGCAAACCTACATTGAGTTTGACGGGTATGACACAAAACTATCTGTCAAATTCTATAGCGACGATTATACCCGGATTCGACTCATACTCGGCTTTAGCGATGGAATGAATGCGAATATGCTGTTCGATAACTGCACCCTGATCAAGACAGCATCTACTCCTTCTTATTCTCAGGATGCACAATGGTTTGCCAATCAAATGGGGCTTGATGCTTTTAATGAAGAGAATTTCGACAACAATGTGCAGCACCTCATTGGCAAACTGGATTACCTGCTGATCGATGGCTACAAGAAGTTTCTGGAAACCAGCGATTCTTCCTGGCTGGAAAAAGCAAGTCATATCAGAGCAAATGCCATCGCCCGGATGGAATCTCATTTTGACAATACCTATCTGATGGAATCTTTACGTCAACCAGTTACCGATATCTGGATTGCATACTGTCAACGCAGTTCACTCGTTGCTTCTGAGGCTCTTCAGATTCTGAATATTTCTTCCCGCGAAGTATACTTCGTACAGAACGGAACAGGTGTACATCAGTTTATTGAGTACTGGAACCCGTATCGCAAAGATTGGGTATTGATCGATCCGTTTTATGGTATTGTTTACCAGATCAACGGTGACTTGGTTGGCCAGGATTTGCTGAAGAGTACCGTTGAGAAGACCGGGCTATTGAGAAGTTATGTGCATCACGTCGCGATTGATCCGTTCTACTACACTTTTCAGGATCTAGCCACTGGTTGGGCCGGCACCGTTGAATCTCAATTCTATGGCGATGCCAGAAAATCCTTGCCTTAGGTTACTGGTCGGTGACGGATAAGCGCAATAACTCCGACTGCAGGACCAATTGCCAAGATTAAATATAAGAACTGATTGTCCCATATCCGGGAAAGAAAACTCAGCAGCTGAATACTGACTATGGTTATAGAAAAACCAATGCAATTGACAATGGTCAGGGATGTTCCTCTTGTTTCCGGCGGCGCAAAGTGAGCAATCAGCGTGGAAAACAATGGAGAATCAGCTATTACCAGAAATCCCCAGAAGAAAAGGAAAGTCAGGAACAGAATTTCTGAAGGCTGATTGAGCACCAGAGGCGACAACAGACAACAAAGTCCGGATAACATGAGGCTCCATGTGGCGATCCGTTTTGCTCCGAATGTCTGAGACAGGTAACCTCCCATGACGCAAGCCACGGCTCCAAAACCTATAATGATAAATGACCAGCGCGAAACGTTTAATTGTTGCTCCGGATATGTTGTAGCAAATACGGTCAACATGACTGGCACAAACGCCCAGAAAGCATACAATTCCCACATGTGGCCAAAGTAGCCAATAGCTGCTGCCCTAAAATCGCGATTGCTAAATCCGCTTAAAAAAGCAGTCACCGTAAGGCGTTGACCTGCCCTCCGAAATGGGCCATCAGGCACCAAACCATACATGGCAACCCCACCCAATATAGACAATACAGATGTGCCATACATTACAGAACGCCAGTGCATACCCAACGCAAAACTTTTGAGGAGATGCGGGAAGGCTGTACCCAACACCAATGCCCCCACCAGAAAGCCAAGTGATTTTCCTAGTCCCTCTCTGGAATAGTCAGACGCAATCTTCATCCCAATGGGATAAATTCCCGCGAGAAAAAAACCGGTGAGAAAACGCAATGGGAGTAATTCAAAGGCACCCATACCTTCCCATCCCACCAGTGCATTGAACAGGGCAGCGATGGTGGCGCTGATGAAAAAGACTTTTGATGGTGAGTATCGATCGGCGATGGCTAACAAGGCAAATACCAGGGTGCCTGTTATAAATCCAATTTGCACGGCACTTGTGAGATGGGCCAGAAAATCAGCCTTCAGTTGAAGATCCTTCACCAAATCATTCAACACAGCATTTCCCGCAAACCATACAGAGGTACAGAAGAATTGAGCAACAACGATTACCAACAGTATGCGCCGTTGCATCAACGCTTAAATATTGTTTTCCCTTCCTTGATCGTCTCCAATACAACGATCTCTTTGATCTGCCCAGGATCCTCTTTAAGCGGATTCTTATCTAATAGAACAAAGTCGGCCAGCTTGCCTTCCTTCAGGCTTCCCTTGGTGGCCTCTTCGAAATATTGATAGGCACCATGTATGGTCAGTGCCTGAAGGCCTTCGTAAGGGGTTACCCGCTGTGCTTCACCCATCACCCGGCCGGACCTCGACAAACGGTTAACCGATGACCACAACAAGAACAGTTGATCCATAGGTGTGACCGTACAGTCCGTATGATTGGTTGGATGAATTCCCTTCCTGATGGCCGACTTCATCGGGCTGATAAAATCAGCACGGTCAGGGCCCAGGTTAGTCAGGTGAACATCACCCCAATAATAAGCGTGGTTAGTGAAGAACGTGGGGATCATCCCATATTTCCGGTATGCGTCAAGCTGGTCCTCCCTCATAATTTGTGAATGAATGATCACTGTGCGTCGGTCTGACACGGTATCTTTCAGGGTGGTTGTGGCCAATTCATGACCCTTGATCATCATGTCTATCGCTGCATCGCCATTGCAATGGGCATATAGCTGGACATTGTTTTGGTAGCACAACACAAACAGGTTGTTAACCTGCTGCTGTGTAAGATTAGAAAATCCACGGCAATCTGATTCGCACCCGGGCACCGGAGTGAGATACGGTTTGGTCAGGTACGCCGTCTTTCCTTGTGGAGAGCCGTCGAGCGCCAACTTAAGGCCGGCATACTTCAGGTGGTTGTTGAATTGGCCCCAATTCACCTTGCCGGTACCCACGTAATCCTTGGCGAAGAGGAAAGCAGGGAGTACTTCCAAATCAATAAACAATGCACTGTCTGCTGCCGCCTCTTGCAGAAAATTCAGCTTATCTGGCATGCCCAGATGTTCGGCCGCTGTGGTGACGCCACAACTGGCATAATACTCCTGGGCCTTTCGAAGGTTCGCACGCTCAATCACTTTCGGCTGTTTTTTTTGCAGAAATGGTGCAAACTGATACATCGCCATTTCCTGAATCAAGCCTTCCGGTTCCTGCGTTCCCTTCTTGCGAAGGATCGTTCCCCCAGTAGGATTCGGCGTTTTTGCCGAAATCCCTGCGCGTTTCATTGCTTCACCATTGGCCACCAGCATATGGCCAGAGGCGTGCATAATCACCACCGGATTCGTTGGGAACGCTGTATCCAGGTCTGCGGCAGTAGGATGTCGTTTTTCCTCAAGAAAATCCTGATCATATCCGGTACCTATTAGCCAGGATGTGTCACTCAAATTTTCACGCTGCCTGAGCGATGTAAGCTCCTCCATTATATCCTTCATGTTCCTGACTGCGCCTACGGGAGGCGGATTGAGCTTGGCCTGTCGTACAGCATCCGCATACATCATCAGATGGCTATGTGCATCAATAAAACCGGGAAGCATGGTTTTGCCGTTCAGGTCTTTGCGGGTGGCCCGGGGAAAGAGTTTCTCAGCGACAGCCCATGAACCCACAAATACAATTTTACCATCGCGTTCGGCGAGGGCTTCCACGTAGGAGGGCTGGTCACCCTCCATCGTCAGAATCTCTCCATTGAAATAGAGATGCTCATTGTCAAGGGGTGGCTTTGATTGACATGCCACGAATACCATCAGGGAAAAGAATAAGGCTTGTTTCATACAACGAAAGGTGCTTTCGAAGATAATCAAAAAATATAGGGGCCAATTTCGTTTTATGAAAGACCGTGCTGTGCATCGTCACACATGGACATAAGAACTACTACGCCAAAAATTTCCGAATCAGATTATCCCCTGTTGGCGGCTTTCTGCATACTTCTTGAAATTGTTAAGAATCGATTGCCAGCCTCCCCGCTGCAAATCCACCGGATTTTGATGCTCCGCTTCAAATTCAACAATTACTTCAGTTATTGTGCCCTGCGGATTAAACTGCACGGTTGCTTTTCTGCCATCACCGATGGTGTATGAAATTAATTTCTGTGGAACGACTTGATCATACACTACGCCGAAATCGAAGCCAAAACTTCCATCCCGGGCCTCCATTCTCGCCACATATTTTCCACCCGGCCTCAGGTCATTGGTAGCCCACGGGCAGTGCCATGATGGATCTGCAAAGTTCCATTGGGTAATGTGTTCTGGTATTGTGTAGTAATTCCACGCCTCGCTTAGGCCAGCTTTGATTTGCGCTGATACTATGATGCTGTTTTTCATTTCTGTCAAATTAGGGTTTGCAATAGTTCATCTAATTTCTCCAATGTGGCGGTCATGCCCTGCTCCATGCCCATGTTGATCACTGTTTCCAGATCAGACAGGGATGGATAGGTAATAACGGATTCCACCAGTGTGTTGCTTCCCTTATCCATAAAACGGACTAACCACTCGCCGCGCGGAAGTTCACGGTTGACTTCACCCGCTTCATTGCTGAAAACATCCCATGTGGAGAAGTACTCAATGGGTTTGATGCGCACATACGATGTGTAGCCCCAATAGGCCATTCCCTTTGGGTCAACCATGGCATAGTGCCAATGGCCTCCCTCCCGGAAATCCATGGATTTGGTCCGTGTAGTAAATGGCTTCGGCGCGAACCACTGATTTAATAAATCGCTTTGGGTATAGCAGTCCCATACCAGTTGGCGATTTGCCTTAAACTCCCGGCGAATGATTAAGGTGTTCTTTTCTTTGTCGACGATAAAGTCGAATGGTAATTCGGGCTTCATTTTTTCTTCTTGTTCAGGGTAAGTAATAACTCATCCAGTTGCTCAAATCTTTTCTCCCAGAGTTTCCTGAATTGCTCCAACCACTGGTCTACTTCTTTAATTTTCTTCACCTCTAGTTGATAATAGATTTCTCTTCCCCGGGACTCCTGCTTGACCAGATCACATTCTGTGAGGATTCTTAAGTGCTTGGATACTGCCTGCCGGGATATGTCGAAATGTTCTGCCAGGGCATTTGGGGTCAGGGCCTGAAGGGCTATCAAGGCAATAATGGCCCGGCGGGTCGGATCCGCGATTGCCTGAAACACATCTCTTCTCATGGGGCGATTTTGGTTAATGGTGAATTGCGCAAGCGTTCGGTTGCAAATATAATGCAACTATTTGGTTGCGCAAATATCAACAGGCCAGATTTACACTTAGGCTTTTATGCAAAGCTGTGGCTACTTATATCTGATTCCGTCTTTGAACACCATGACGGGATCCGCCAGGTTTCTAATATGCTCAAGGGGATTGCCATCGACTATGATGATATCCGCAAGCTTTCCCGCCTTCAAGGTACCCAGTTCATTTTCCTTTCCCAGAAGCTCCGCGCCATGGCGAGTGGCCGACTCAATGGCCTGCATAGGTGTAAGGCCGAGTTCCACATAGATTTCCATCTCACGGATATGATTGGCAGCCTGAAAGTAGTTCATTCGTGTACCCCTGTCCGTTCCCATGGCGATGATCACCCCGTTTTCAATAAGTGTTTTCAGATTCTTTCTTAACAGGTGTTGTCGCTTAGTAAATCTGGTTCCGAAAGAAGGGTTCGCTTGTAATAACTTCTTCATATTGGCAACGCCTTCGCTCAGCCGCGCTCTTGGAACCTTGCTCAACGAAGGGTCCTCCAGCAATGCATCCGGATTGCTGAAATAACGGGCATAAACGTCGAAGGCAACAATTAGGGGAACTGCGATCACCTTTCGGGCTGCCATCATTTTCGCAAGTTCAGGGGTAATAATTGAATCCTGATCCGTCACCGTGGCCGAGATCAATTCCGGGTGTTCAATGGCATCTGTGCCTGCCATTATTGATGAGCGTACACTGGACGCACTCAATGCATGTGTTGTCGTGCGTAAACCCAATCGATGGGCTTCATGAATCAATTGATTAAGGGAAGAATCGGGCATGGTTGGTGGTACCTCTCCTGTTGCCGAAAATGCGGAGATCTTAATAAAGTCAAGCCCCTTTCTGGCATATTCCCTAATGATGGCCGTACCCGTACTCACATCGGGGGTAGCTTGTGACAGCGCTGCCTTGGCTCGTGCAATCAAGGCAAGATCAATTCCAGACTCCAGCAATTCGCGGGACTCAAACAACTCATTAAAGCTGCCGTAGTTAAGTATAAGTCCACAGGCATACAGACGAGCTCCCTTCCAGGAGCCTTTCCGCTGAGCTTCCTTAATCTCGAGAATCGGGGCTATGGGGCCATGGGTATCTCTCAGCGTTGTGATGCCCTGGTCAAGGCAAGCAGCCAGATTGCGCTTCCCAATTGCCGTCAGGCTATCCATGTTAAGCGACCAATACATCCCATGATCATATTGACCATCGAAGGTTACGTGCCCATTGCTTTCAATAAGACCTGGAAGAACCGTCTTTCCTGCAACATCAATTATCTGTGCTCCTGCCGGAATCTTCACTTTCCCTGTTTCACCTATTGAAGTGATGCGATTTTCTTTAAAGAGAACGACTCCTTGTTCAATAATCGAACCATCAGCCGGTATAATGCGGCCATTAATCAGTGCCGTAATTCCCTGGCCACCTGAATCGCATCCTGGGTTAATCTGAACCAGAAAAATGAAAATGAGTGAACTTAGCCGCAAGTTTCTTTTCATCGGATTGGGGGGCGCGTGCTATGCCAGCCTCGGGCTTGGTGATTCCGGATAGCTATGGTCAGATTCCACAAGTCAATTCCCAGTAATAACCACCCAAAGAAAATCATTTATTAGTCCTTCTATTGACCCTCAGGGCTGCTACGGCAAAGCTAATGAACGGGATAGTTGAAAGAACAACTTTATAATTCTTGCTGAGGACTCCCACGAAGGTGATGAACAGGATGAGGACACTCAGGCAGCCCAAAGCGATTAAAGTCAGGCGCTTACTGGGATCCTTTTGAAACAGGGTATACAAGAGCATAATTTGTCCGGCGAGTGGTAAAAGAACAAACGGATGAAGGGCTGACATGGGATCCGTTATCGCCTTGGAGAACATCTCCCATTCTCCCTGAAAAATAAAGGTATGATAGCCGCCACCCCATTCGAGGTATACAAAGAGCGAACAAATCAATAAGCCTGCATTGACGATCTTTTTCATGCCGAGCTATTTGACGACAAGTAACAGAATGGCCTATTGTGCAGACATGATTTTAGTCATGGCGCTCTTTCACCCTAAGACTTCGCTCAGAATTGATTTGTTCTGATATGCTCAACCTAATTACCCCTGATTTTTCAAGCGGCCACGGTATCTCTCAGGGCCCTTCTCAATATCTTTCCTACATTGGTCTTGGGCAACTCATTTAAGAATTGAACATGCTTGGGTCGCTTATATCCTGTCAGGGTCTCCTTGCAGAATTCCCGAATCTCTTCTTCCGTCAACGACGGGTCCTTTTTGACAATACAGATTTTCACTGCTTCTCCACAGGCCGGGTCAGGGATACCAATGGCAGCTACTTCGAGGACCTTTGGATGCGTTGCGATGACGCCTTCGATTTCGTTAGGGTACACATTGAACCCGGATACGAGTATCATATCCTTTTTGCGATCAACGATGCGTATGTATCCGTCAGGATCCTGCACAGCAATGTCGCCGGTCTTGAACCAACCCCCAGGATGAAATACAGATGAATTATCCTTCTGCCAATAACCTTTGAACACCTGAGGACCCCAGGCACATAACTCACCGGCTTCGCCAATGGGCACTTCTTTGCCATCGTCATCCATCATCTTGATATCCGTGCTGGGAATGGGTACACCAATGCTACCCATGCGCTCCTTACCGTTAATCTGGAAGGTAAGTACCGGTGATGTTTCACTTAATCCATATCCCTCTCCTATGCTGATTCCGGTTTTTTCCTTCCACCGTTTAAAGACGACCTCCTGCAAAGCCATTCCACCGGCATTGCATCCCTTGAGTGCTGAGAAATTGATATCTCCGAAGTTGGGATGATTTAAGAGCGCATTGTAAAGTGTATTCACACCAATCATCGTGTGGAATGGCTTCTTCAGGATTTTGATAAATGCTCCGAAGTCACGGGGATTTGTAATCAGCCGGTTGCAAAGGCCGGTATTGAAAAACACAAAGCAGGTGGTCAAGGCATAGATATGATACATGGGTAGCGGAATCACCGCTACATCTCCAGCCAGCAACGGACCGCGTTGCAGTTCCTTCAACACAGGCATAACCTGCCAGATGTTGGATAGTACATTTCCATGCGTGAGCTCTGCACCTTTCGACAATCCTGTAGTCCCACCTGTGTACTGGAGGAATGCGGTATCTTCTTTCTTTCTGGGTACAGTGGTAAACTTCTTTTGCGCACCACGCGCCAGTGCGTCGGAAAAAGAAATAGCACCGGGCAGGTGATACGGGTGCACCATCTTCTTCACATGCTTCACCATGAAGTTAACAATGTGCTTCTTCAGTCCGCCCATGAGGTCACCGACCTCCGTAATGATTACCGTACGAATGCCGGTCTCTCCAATCACCTTATCAAGGTTATGTGCAAAGTTGGCCAGGATTACGATGGCCACTGCGCCGCTATCCTTAAACTGGTGTTCCATTTCCCTGGGCGTATACAAGGGGTTGGTATTTACCACGATCAGCCCCGCTTTCAACGCTCCAATCATGGCAACTCCAAACTGCATGATGTTTGGCATCTGGATCGCAATCCTTTCACCAGGCACCAGTTTGCAGTCGTGGTGGAGAAACGAAGCAAAGTCTGTAGCCAACCGGTCCAATTCAGCATAGCTGATTTGCTTATCCATGTTTTCAAAGGCAGGCAATTGCGCGAACTTCTTGCAATTGACTTCACAAAGTTCAGCCAGAGAATTGAATGGTGGTGTTTCAATTTCCTTAGGCATGTAGTCGGGGTAGTGCTGGTGCCAGAGTCGGGGAGACATGAGTGCAATGGTTTGTTTCGAACGAATTTAAGGGAATGATTTGAAAATCGAAGGATCAGCTATTTCTAAAATCGGTCTTGTTCAAGGGTATTTAAGGTCCCCTCCTGTCTTTTTTTGCGGGCCCAGTTATCATTTTGATATTCATACCCGGGTCTGGTAATGCAAAGGAATTGGTAACTTCCGTACACAAAACTGCCCGCTACGCCATGAAAAAAGTCTTACCTGCATTGCTCCTCATTGGCCTGTTTGCTGTGCGCTGCACGCCGCCAGCCCAACAAAACTCCGGAAAGCTGTCTTTTGCCATTTCATTCAGTCCAACCTTGTCTGATCGGCCTCAGGATGGCCGTATCATCCTGCTGTTAGCCACCAAGGATAAGCCTGAGCCACGGGAACAATTCAATTTCCAATTGCACACACAGCTCGGATTCGGCATTGATGTAGACACACTAAAGCCCGGCAAGGAAATTATTCTCGATGAATCTGCTTTTGGCTTTCCCATCCGCAGCATAAAGTCTATTCCGGCCGGCGACTACTTTGTTCAGGCTGTAATTAACCGCTATGAAACCTATACACTGAAGACCGGCAAGACCGTTAAGCTTCCCCCTGATCAGGGAGAAGGTCAACACTGGAACCAAAAGCCCGGCAATTTTTATAGCCGGCCGTTTAAAGTTCATATAGATCCTGCCAACCCGGAACAGATCAAAGTGGTGATGGACCAGAAAATTGCACCGCTACCAGAGCCCAAAGAAACCAAGTATGTAAAGCATATAAAGATTCAAAGCAAATTGCTTTCCGACTTCTGGGGTAAGCCTACCTATCTCGGAGCGCATGTCCTCCTGCCGGAAGGTTTTGAGGAGCATCCCAACGCCCGTTATCCGCTGATGATTTATCACGGACACTTCCCTTCTGACTTCGGCGGATTCTCCACAGAACCACCGCCCCCTGGTATGGACACTACCGATTACAACGATCGATTTGGTATTTATGGTTACAACAAAATTCAAAAGGAGGAAGCATACAATTTTTACCGTCAATGGACCGGGAAGAACTTCCCTCGCTTTTTGATCATTGAAATTCAACATGCGAATCCATACTATGATGATTCCTATGCGGTGAACTCAGCAAACCTGGGGCCGTATGGTGACGCAATCATGTATGAGCTCATCCCTGAAATCGAAAAGCAGTACCGGGGAATCGGTCA
>DNZD01000155.1 GCA_003504855.1 Cytophagales bacterium | reverse complement strand
CACCATACGGCTTTGCGCGTAATTCTTATCAAAAGCCAATTGACGTGCTTTTTCAAATTGCTGATCCGGATTGAGGCTGTCAATGGTGATTTCCTGGAGGTACCGCTTTTCTGCCGTGGTCAGGTGAAAACTGGCAAGCACCACCTTTGAAGTGCCCCGATCCACGCGGTTGCTGTCGCAGGCGTACCGGTTGCGAGCCTGAAAATCGGCCAGTTTCGCGCGCAACGACTGCCGTTTGCTTTCATTCTGTACAGGAGTGATTTCAAGGTTGTCACCGATCTCATACAGGCGATCATCAGACAGGTAGTAGGTACCGTCCAGGTAATCAGACAATACGCCCTTGTTTCTGGAAATGGCCAGTTGCAAAGTGCTGCCAAAAGTAGTGTCCGTGGTGAGTTCATCGGAAAGAAATGGCATCTCTTCCGGGAAGTTGATGTTAAAGCCACGGCTCAGCCAACCGAGGAGGGTAGGTGTGATGCCTGAATGCGAACCCATGGAAGCGAACATGACCGGTTTCAGGACCAAGGGCGAGTAAATCATGAGCGGCACATGAAAGCGCTTAAGCCGGTTGTCGGAGGGCATGGGGATCAATCGGTGATCTCCCGTGATGACAAATAAGGTTTCATTAAAATCAGGACGTTTGGAGTATGCTTGTATAAGCTCCCGGATAGCATGATCGGTGTAGCGAAGACACTGAAAGATGTTTCTGTTCTCTAGCATCAGTGTTTTGGCGGCGCTGGCGGGGCGTGTGTTCAATTCGGCATTAGCCTGAGCGGCGATGGTGGTATCCGGACAAATAAATGGCTCATGTGTTGACAGGGTGAGATAAAGATCAAGTCGCGGCGTCTTTCCTTCGCCCAGCACCGTGGTGGCATATCGAAACACATCCCGGTCAGCAAGACCCCATGAAGAGATATTGGCTTTTTGCTTAATGCTTGTCGGGAATGATGTTTGGTTAACAAAGTGATCTGTCTTCTGGTATTCGAGAAAAAGGTCGAGGTTGTCGAAGTTGGGATTGCCGCCGTAGAAGAAATTAGAGCGATAGCCGTATGGCTTAAGCATGGAAATCAGGGTCTGGTGATGTGGCATCGCTGTGCCATAGTTCATAAATCCATTGTCACCATAGGGCAGTGATCCCAGGATGCTGGGGGGCGCCCCAAAGGTTCTGCCTGCATTGCTAACTGCATTTTTCCAGAACAGGCTGTGCCCGGCCAGCGAATCAAGGAACGGAGTAAATCCACCATAGACTGCATCGGGTCCCGTGAAATCCCGCCCAAGACCTTCTACGATGATCACCACAATGTTGGGATAATTCTTGGGTGTGTTCAGGTATGGAGTCAGGTTGCCGGAATAATTCACAGTGTGCAAGAGCGGGTAGCTGCCGGGTGTGATAGCGAGTACCCCGGGGGTCGCGCCTTTTGCTTTCCGGATTTCATCGAGCAGGATAAAGAGCTTGTTGCTGGCCAGTGAGCGCTCGGTTTCAAGATCATAGTTTTCTGCATCAGCTTGCCAGGGTGCAAAGATCAATGCGAAACAAACTGCCAATCCACTGAGGGACTTACCCAGGGTGATGCGGTAAAAGATATTGCGGTCGTAGAAATACCGGTTGAGCATGGTGAAAACCACCAGCATCATTACAAAGGAAATGACGGCACTTACACTGATGGATCCGGATGAAACAACCGTGGTTTGGATATCAGACCACGAGTAACCCATCAGGTCGGCGCCCAGGGTGATGCCGGTTACGAGAAAATACTGGGTTGCCATCCAACTGGCCAGCAGGAGCGCCCCATAGGCAACACTTTGCACAAAGTAACTGGCGCCGGCCGAAAGGAGTCCGGCGATGATGCCCAACATCCCAACGAGGACGGCTGAAATTAAAATGGTGCTGAGGTCACTCACGGCGCCTCGCAACTCGAGGCTGTTCACGGCCAGGGGCTGGTGCAGTACCGATATCCACTCATATACGCGGATAAGGAGGCTGCCCGCCAGAAAGGCGATGGTCGTGCCGATCCAGATCTGTAGTGCAATGTGAATGCGATCTTTCATATTATGCTTTAGCAACATGCTTTCTGTATTCCACAAATCCTTGTCGTGTCATCGTACCCCAGGATTTTTCACCCCGCATCAATTTCCAGTTGCCCACCAATGACCACCAAACGATTCGGGGATGAAACCAGAAAGGCTCAATCAATGACGCACCGATCATTTTCAAAATATCCTTGTGATGGGTGTACTTGTAAAACGAAAACTCCTCGGTCAGCAAGGCAAACATCGAGAGGAAGAAAGCGAAGCAATAGATGGCCAGCATCAGAGAAAAAAAGAACAACCAATTGACCTTGCCCAGAACAACCAACACAAGAAAGAAAAGCAATCCGGTGGATTCAATCATTGGAGAGGCCCACTCATACACGAGCCAGAATGGGTAGCTGACCATACCCATCAATCCGTACCTGGGATTGAAAAGCAGTTTCTTGTGTATCCGCAGTGTTTCAAATGTTCCCCGGGCCCAACGGTTGCGTTGACGCCCCAATACATCATTGGTGGACGGGGCCTCCGTCCAACACAACGGATCAGGTATATAGGCCACCCGGTAGGGGAGTTTGTTATCGTGCATGTGGCGACGCATCCGCACTACGAGTTCCATGTCTTCGCCCACGGTTTTTGGATCATAGCCGCCACTTTGAACAGCGATGTCGCGACGGAACAAGCCAAAGGCACCGGAGATCAACAGCAATCCATTGAGTTTGCTCCAGGCCATGCGCCCCAGCAGAAAGGCCCGGATATACTCCAGCACCTGCATTTTAGCCAGTAAATTGGTGGGCAGCTTTACTTCTACCAACCGGCCTTCTTCCACGACGCAGGAGTTGGCGATGCGCACCACACCACCAGATGCAATTACTTCGCGGTCTTCCAGAAATGGCTTGGCCATCTTGAGGAGGGCATCCGGCTCAATAATACAATCCACATCAATGCAGGCCACCAGCGGCTTGTTGGCCAGGTTCAGCCCAACATTGAGGGCATCTGCCTTGCCTCCGTTCACTTTATCGATGATCACCAGCTTCCTGAAGGCCCTGTTGCGTGATTTATAGATTCCCCGAACAGGTTTCGTGGGCAACTTCATTTCACAGGCCAGCGGCACAAGTTGCAGATCGAATGCTGCAATGAGTTTGCTGAGGGTTTCATCCTTACTGCCATCGTTGATGATGATCACTTCGTAGTTGTTGTACATCAGCGAAAGAAGCGATTTTACATTATCGATGATGGTAAGCGATTCGTTGTAGGCGGGAGCCAGCAGTGAAATTCCTGGTGCAAAGGGAGAGGAGAGGATATAGGAATAGTCGATGAAATAGTTTCGCTTGAGGTAGGCGCGCATTTCAACCATGCTCATCATCGCAAGAAAGAAATACCATACTGCCACCGTGAACCCGTAAAGGAGCACGCCGTCATTCACCAGGGTATAGATCAGGTTCCACATAACGGTCTGATTAATGTAAAAGGGGTTCGGTGGCATCTTCAATCAGGGCAACCAATTCGGTCGTCTGTGGCATTTGACTCAGTCGCATGCGGCCGTATTCTTCTTCCCGGAGTAGATTATAAACAGCTTTTTTTCGCACGATAAATTCCGGATGGTTCAGGTAAGATTCCGTAATCATCAGCCTGGAATCACCCGGCTCTAACAGTTCAAGGAAATCAACCGTCAGCAGACAGATGTTGAGATGGGTGCGATATCGTTCGGCGACACGAACTACGGCATCCGTGTATTCGATGGCACCCAGGTTGTATAGCGCCTGGATGGCCGATTCGATAATCAATGGATTTTTGTGTTCCAACAGCGCAGCGATGCCCTGAAGGTTGGTGGCTTGCCTGAACTGGGCTGTCATCTGAAGACAGAATATAACCACGTCATCATCCCGGTGCGTGAACCACTGACTGAAATCGGGAAGCTTGCGCGGATCCATCATGGACAGGTAATGATGCAGATTCAATTGCATCCAGGGAGAAATTTTTCCGGCGTAGTCATTCAGAAAAGAAAGGGGATTGTCTTGTTCGGTACGGGTAATGGCCATGAATACCTCTTCGCGGAGTGTCGCGTGGCGGGCGCGCACGTAAAGACGTTTGAGTTTTTCCGGCAGGTGATATTTCATCGTGGCGAGTTCGCGAATGCCCTGGGCCTGTAGCTTCCAAAGACGGCTGTGCATCTTCTTTTCTGAATACACGTGAAGATTCAGGGCCCTGTAAATTTCTTCCACCCGCACGGTGGTAGTTCCGGTAAGACTTCTCTTGAGCGTAATGAGGTAGTCGATCATCACCTGCTTGCCGATTCGATCAAGGGCCATCGCCTTTTGCAATTGCTCCAGGTGATATTGTTGTGAAGAGACCGGCATGGAATCGTTAGGGCTTTGAGCGAGCATGACATTCAGCGAAGGCTGAAATGCTTCGTGCAATTCTGCCACAACCCGTTTGCGGCGATTTTTTAAGCTTCGGCTGGTAAGCAGGATGACCACAATGATTACTCCGGCCACCATAAAGAAGCTACCCGCTTCAATCATGAAGGTTTCCAGCGGATCGAGGTGCAGGCCGAGTGAATCAGTAACGCTCATTTTTTTCCCATCAGGTGTTTTACGCGAATGGCCAGTTCTGCCGGGCTGAATGGTTTGGCGATAAAATCATTGGCACCCAGGTCATAAGCATGCATCAGGGTTTCTTCCAGCCCTTCAGCTGTGAGCACAATGATCGGAGTGTCCAACTTAAGTTCCTGGCGAACCACCGAGATCAATTCAAGACCAGAATGAAACGGCATATGGATATCCGTAATGATTAAGTCAAAATGTTCCTGACGCAACAGGTTTATGGCATCGCGGCCATCACTAGCTTTAACGATTTCTCCCACGTTCTCACGCGAAAGCTTAAAGCGGATCATCGTCATCAGTACTTCATCATCGTCGCAAACCAGGACGCGGAGATGGCTGCGTGGTCCCTGATGCACCGACCCTTGAGGCCGGGTGACCTGTAAAATTGTTCGACCCGGGATAGCCGTTCCATGATGATCATCAGGTACCGGGTTTTTTTCTATGGTTGACATGGTGTTGGTGTCGCGTGAACAGAATTCGCCGCTGACAGTGCAAAGGAGGCAGTTAAACAGCTCAAATTGGCCGATTTTCGACCAATCCAGCCAAATTGATCGTCCGGTGCCACATTCGAATCGCTGAAAAAAACTACCTTGAAAGGATTCAAAATGACACCCATGAAGAAAACATCATTTGTCCTCCTGATACTGATTGCAACCCTGGTAGTGCCTTCCAGCCACTCATGGGCCCAACCCGACAAGCTGCGCGCCGTCATCAAAACAAAAGCTGCGGCGATCGACGCCAAGGTAATTTCCTGGCGAAGGGACCTGCACGAGCACCCTGAATTGAGTAACCGTGAGTTTAGAACCTCGGCCCTTATTGCTAAGCACCTGGAAGCAATGGGAATTGAGGTAAAAACCGGCATCGCCAAGACCGGTGTAGTGGGAATTCTGAAAGGCGGACTCCCCGGTCCGGTGGTGGGATTACGAGCTGATATGGACGGACTACCTGTGTTGGAATCCAATAGCCTGCCGTATGCATCCAAAGCTAAAGGTGAATTCAATGGTCAGGAAGTTCCTGTGATGCACGCCTGTGGTCATGATACCCACGTAGCCATTCTGATGGGCGTCGCAGAAGTGTTGTCCTCCATGAGAAAAGACCTGAAAGGCACCGTGAAATTTGTGTTTCAGCCCGCTGAAGAAGGTGCACCCGCTGGTGAGGAGGGTGGTGCAAAGCTCATGGTGCAGGAGGGGGTACTTGAAAACCCGCATGTGGATGTCATGTTTGGATTGCATATTTCCTCGGGCAATGAAGTAGGAACCATCTCTT